>CAYNNI010000029.1:0-18474 GCA_964398805.1 Microcaldota archaeon
TATGGAATCTCACTGCGCGTTTGGGGCTCTTTCTCAAATCTGATGTAAACTTTCTGGCTTTCATGTCCAGAAGCGCCACAAAGCACATAGAATCGCATATCATCAGATTTTTCTATGATTTCAATATATTCTTATATTAAACCATATCCTGGTGCTGTGGTCTCATCTAATGGTAGCCCCGAGAGGGAGTTGGACCCTCGACCTACTGATTACAAGTCAGTCGCTCTACCACTGAGCTACCGGGGCACGTTTTTCCTTTTCGTTGCAAAGTATAAAACTCTGCTTATGCTCTTCCTTTTTAACTTACGCAGCAAACTCTTGCCTATGGCGAGAGAGCGCTACATATCCGTTGACTTCGAGGGCTCCGGCCCGATACCCGGCGAGTACAGCATGCTCTCCGTGGGCGCATGTGTCGTCGGCGATGTGAAGAAAAGGTTCTACGCCGAATTGAAGCCGCTGAACAGCAGGTACGTTGCGGAGGCGCTGAGGGTGTGCAGGCTTTCTATGAGCAGGCTGAAGCGCGACGGGAAGGAGCCGCGGAAGGCGATGGACGCATTCGCGAGGTGGGTGGCGCGCGTGTCGGAAGGGCTCACGCCGATATTCTGCTCATGGAGCACCGCCGACTGGCTATTCGTAAAGTGGTATCTGGTCCGCTTCGGGCATCCGAAGACCTTCAGCCACAGCGGCCTGGAGATGAAATCTTACTACGCTGGCATGATGAACGTGGGGTTCGGCAGGGCGACCAAGAGGCACCTGCCCAGGGAGCTCATGCCCAGGAAGCACACGCACAACGCGCTCGATGACGCTATCGAGCAGGCGGAGCTCTACGAGAAGATGTTCAGGCTCAATGCGAGGATGCACGCCAGGCGCTGACGCGCTATCTTACGAACTTCGACGTATACGCAAGGACTGCGAGGAGAAGCGCTGATGCGGGCCCGAGCCTGCCAGCGAACTTGCGCAGGAACAGCACGTTCCTTGCGGTTATCCCGCCCAGAGCCGCGGAGAGCGCAGGGTAGGCGAGGAGCACTATCAGGAAGTTCGCTAGAAGCGCAGTATGCTCCCCGTAGCCCAGAGAGCGCATCAGCGCAATTGAGACCAGCGTGGTGATGAGCGCCGCCATAGCTACCGCTAGGATCTTGCGGTACTGCAGGGTAAGCCCGAAATCCCTCGCGAGCGAGATGCCGTAAAGCAAGGCCAGGAGCACAGGCGAGACCACGAACAGGGACAGGAGTATTCCGGCAACGCCGATCAGCGGAGTGAGCAGGAGCAGGAGTGCGAAGCTCACGCCTATAGCTACCAGCTGGTAGCGCATGAAGCGGCGCGCGTAGCCGTACGCGAGCATGAGATTGCCGGAGTACGCGCTGAATATGCCGAGGGTCACGCCAAGGGCGATCACGACGAAGTATGCTGGGGCAAGGGAGTAGCTGCTGGAGAACAGCATGTAGGTGAACGGCCTTGCGCTCGCAACGAGGTAGGCGAGGGCAGGGAGCACGAAGAGGAAGGAGTAGTACACGCTGTTAGCGTATATGTTCTGGATGCGCTTCGAGAGCCTGGCGCGGTCCAGGGCCCTGGAGAACGCAGAGAGCATGATGAAAGTGCTCGAGACCGTGACTACCTGGAACGCGGTGCCGAGCTTGAACGCAACGCCGTAGTTGCCGACTATGCCCTCGCTTGCGACCGCGCCGAGGAACAGGACAGCAAAGTTTGTAAGACCCATCGTGGATATGTCCGACGCGAATACCGGCAGCGAAAAGCGGAGTATCTCCCTTATCACCTTCCTGGAGATGCCGGCAGCTATGCTGCCCACCGCCTTCCTCAGGTAGAATGCCTCCGAGACCGTGCCGGCAAGGAAGCCCGCGAGCATGCCCGCTACTGCGCCGGCGATGCCGTAGCCCGCGAAAAGCAGGATTGCCACGGCGGCGAGCTGCGTCGCGGAATAGAGAAGGTCGCTCACGGCAGCGTCCTTAGCCCTGCCGAGGCCTACCAGCGCGGAGAGGCCGAGGTTGAAGAGCACCGTGAGTATTATCATCAAGGATGCTATCTGGAGCGGCAGGGCAAAGCGGGAATCGTGGTATATCATTGTCGCGACGCTGCCGCCGAAGACGAATGCAAGCGCGGTTATGGCAAGCCCCGAGATGCTGCCTATGACGTACGCGTTGCACAGCAGGCTGCGCAGCCTGCGCCTGTTCCTGATGCTCTGGGGCAGCATGCGCCTCAGCGCGGATCCGAAGCTCAGGTTGCCCCCGAAGCCGAGAAGGGTGGTGAAGGATATGGCGATGATGAATATGCCGAAGTCCGCGGGGCCGAGGAGCCTTGCGGGCAGGATGAGCGTAACGAAAGAGATGAGGGAACTGACAAGCTGCGCGCCCACGTATATGCCCGCGCTCTTCGCGGTCTCTATCCCGAACTCCTCAAGCTCGGCCTCTTTGTTTCCGGCCATGGACTAGCTCCTTAGCATGAAGTCTTCAAGCTTCTCCTTCGCGAGCTCCTTCTTCATCCTGTGCTTCCTGAGGAACTCGTTCACGCGCTTCGTGAGGTCGGCCTTGTGCTCGCCCGCCAATATCTTTCCCGTCCTCTCGGCGTCCAATATCTGGGCGAGCTTCTTGTCATCCGGCTCGAAGAAGTACCTGTAGTACTGGCACACTACGCACGCGTCGGGGTTGCCGCCGTATTTCCTCTGCAGCTCCGCGGTCGCCTGCTGGCCCGTGAATGCGCGGCCTATCTTCTTCGAGACCATCTTGGGCGTGTCGCTCAGGTATATCGCGTCGTTCGGGTCGCTCGCAGACATCTTGGGCGCACCGCTCAGCCCCGGCAGGAACTTGGAATGGATTATCGACGGCTTGAAGTAGCCGAGCTTCTCTATTGCGTCGCGGGCCACGCGGAAGTGCACGTCCTGGTCTATCGCAAGCGGAATTAGGCACGGCACGTTGCGTCCGGCCTCGACAGACTTGAGGAACGCGGGCACCGCCTGCATGCTGGTGTAGAAGATGGTGCCTATGTTGGTCTCGTTCGTGAAGCCGAACGCGTCCTTGACCGTGGAGAAGGTTATGTGCTTGGCAACGCGCACAGCCTGCTTGTAGAGCGTGCTGGCGTAGCTGGTGTTGAAGAATATCTTGGTCCTTGCGGGCTTGAAGCCGAGCGCCGCGATGTTCAGCGCGTCGTCTATCGCGAGCTCGTGGATGCCCTCGAGCGTGAGGCCCTTCTTCGCGAGGAACTTCTCCTCGTCAGGTATCTGTATTAGCACCTCCGCGTGGAACTTCTCCTGGAGCCATTTGAGCATGACGAACGGGAGCAGGTGCCCGATGTGCATCGAGCCGGAAGGCGCGATGCCGGTGTACAGGTAGAAAGTGTTGCCCTTCTCGTGCTCGTCCAGAAGCCAGTCGAGGTCGCGGTGCGCGTAGAATATCTTCCTCCTTATCAGGAAGTGCAGCGTGCCGGCGTACTTCGCCATCTTCCTCTCGAGCTCCTCGTCTATCGGCTTGAGGCCGGACATGCGGGCGAACGCATCGTAGTCCACCTTGCCCTCCACGTCGTATGCGCCCACCTTGAACTGCTCCTGCATCGAATCAGGAGTAGTGCCCTGAGAAGGCTTTTATGCGTTTATCCGCTCTGCAGAGGAATGCGAGGAGAAGGAAGAGCAATAGTTAGCATTTATCATATTACATCGCACCAAATATATATAAGTTTTGCGAGAGCGCATATGTAATACTCTGCTTTAAATATCTTGGTCAGCGGAATATGATTGAGTATGAGCGAGATGCAGCACGAAGACTCTACCAAGGGGGAGCAGCACGCCGAGTCCATAGGCGAGGTCCAGCGTGCGGAGGAGGAGGCCGCAAGGATCATCAGCGCGGCGAAGGAGGAAAAGGAAAGGATGGTCCAGGACGCGAGCGCGAAGGCGGAGAAGATGCTGGACAATGCCCTTTCCAGGGCGAAGGAGAGGCGCCAGCAGGAGCTGGACAGCGCGATGAGGGAGCTTGAGAAGGAGAAGACGCAGGCGCTGAAGAGCTCCTCGCGCGAGGCAGCGGAGATAAAGGCGAAGAGGCTCAGCGGGGAGGGCAAGGCGCGCATACTCAAGGAACTGGTATCTTTGATACTCGGTGCCTAAGATGCTACACACTGTGCAGATGCAGAAAATAAGGCTAGTCGCATTAGAGGAGGAGAAGTACTACATAATAAGGGAGCTCCAGCGCATGGGCGTGGTGGACATAAGGAAGAGCAGCCTGGGCCTCGCGGATGACGAGGCGCTTAAGCAGATAGTGGAGGTGTCGGAGCTGCTGGTCAAGTTCAGGAGCGCGCTCTCGTTCCTCAAGGCGCCCAGAAGGGAGATAAAGCCGGAGCAGCAGCTTCAGCTGCCGGAGCTCCTGGAGAGGTGCAGGTCGATGACGGAGGTCGGGGAGGTGAACCTGCTCGTCGAGAAGAAGCGCGAGCTCAAGGAGCGCATAAAGGGCACGGAGGACGAGCTCTCGACCGCGTCGCTGTTCGAGGGAATCGACATCGACTTCGGCAAGCTGGTGAGCAAGGTGCTCGCCTTCAGGGCGTTCCTTGCCGACCAGAAGACCGCGGCGACGCTCAGGCAGTGGGTCGAGCAGAGGGGCGTGAGGTGCGAGATGGTCGAGGGCACCCGGGAAAAGAAGTTCATAGTTTTCGTGGCGTTCGACGCCTCGCAGGGAAGCATGATCGAGGAGGCCGTGAGGCAGCTCAGGCTCAACGAGGTGGACATGACTGACAAGTACCTCGACGCGAAGCCGAGGATGGTGGTAGCCAAGCTGGAGAGGCAGAAGGATGCCGAGGCGAGGGAGATAGCGGAAACGGACCGCAGGCTGGCGAAGATGGGCGAGGACCACTACATCGAGATCGCGAGCCTCGCGGAGATGCTCGAAGCGGAATACGAGAGGTCGCGCATAAGCTCGAGCTTCAAGAAGACCGAGCATACGTTCGTGCTCGAGGGCTGGGTGCCCAAGAGCAAGATGGACGAAACGTACAAGCGCATAAAGCGCGCGACGAAGCAGTCGTTCTACATCGAGGAGATTAACGACAACGAGCTGGCGCCTACGCTGGTCGCAAGGCCGAAGCTCTTCAGCGAGTTCGACTTCCTGATGGACTTCTACTCGCTGCCGAGGAGCGATGAGATAGACCCGACGTGGTTCTTCATACTCTCGTTCATGGTGTTCTACGGCCTTATGGTAAGCGACTTCGGCTACGGCGTGCTCTCGCTCCTGTTCGCGACAGTCATAATAAAGAAGACCAGCCCCGAAGGCCTGATGCACAACGCGGCGCGCGTCTGGCAGATAGCTTCGATACCGATAATGGTCTTCGGCCTCGTATCGAACCAGTTCTTCGGCCTGCAGTTCGCGCAGTTCAAGGGCATAATGCTCGTGGACTGGGCGGACATACCGAGCCTGCTCGTGATAACGATACTGATGGGCGTGTCACAGGTCTGCATAGGCCTGGCCCTGGGATTCGTGAACAAGTTCAGGCACGGCGAGAAGCTGCTTGCGCTGAGCAAGCTCACCTCAATAGCGGCGCTGCTCGCGGGGACGCTCTCCATGGTGGGCTACCTGTTCGGGGTAATGACAGGCTTTGCATACCCCAGCATGATAGTGGCGATCGCGGCCACGGTCGTGACGCTGGCGACGAGCGGCATAGAGGCCAGCGAGTTCACCAACCTGATAGCGCACCCGCTCAGCTACGCGCGTATATTCGGCTTCGGCCTTGCAAGCATAATGATCGCGTCCCTCATAGACAAGGGCTTCACCCCTACGCTCAGCCATGGTGTACTCACGTTCGTGGCGCTCACGGCAATCTTTATAATACTTCACGCGTTCAACATGCTATTGTCGATATTCGAGGGCATACTGCAGGCGACAAGGCTGAACTTCGTCGAGTTCTTCTCGAAGTTCTACAAGGGCGGCGGGGTCAAGTTCGCGCCCTACCGCTTCGAGAGGCATTACACTAAAGATTAGGTGATAACTTGGCTATAGCAAATCTGGGAATCTCGACGGCGCTAGCGGCGTTCGCCGCAGGCGTGGCCGTGGTCGGCGGTGCATTGGGCGCCGGCATGGCCGAGGCCGCAGTTGGAAGCGCAGGGATCGGCCTGCTCGCGGAGAGGCCGGAGCAGTTGGGAATAGCGTTGCTGTTTCTCGTCATACCGGAAACGCTCGCGATATTAGGCTTCGTCATAGCTACGCTGATACTGCTTGGCGCAGGGCTCATATGACAGGGTAAGTGCATGCCTTTGGACGAGGTTAAGCAGAGCATCGAGGCAAGCGCGAGGAGCGAAGCCAAGGGCATACACGAATCCGCCCAGCAGGAGAGCAAGCGCATACTGGACGAGGCCGCGCAGAAGGCGCGCGAGATCGAGCAGAGCTACGACAAGGAAACGCGCGAGGAGCTCGAGAGGACAAGGCAGGAGCGGCTCTCGGCGATCGAGCGCGCGGCAAGGGTCAGCAAGCTCGAGGCCGTGGACGCGGCGATAAGGCGCGGGTCCGAGTCGATCAGGCAGGAGCTCGCGTCAAGGCTGAGGAAGAGCGACGGCTACGCAAGGCTCTTCAAGGAGGCGCTGAAGAGGGCGCAGGAGGTCGCGCCGCTGAAGGACCTCGTGGTACAGGTCAGCAAGCAGGACGAGCACTTCGTAGCCGGCAGGGGAGCGCAGATAGAGCGCGCGAACATAAGCGGCTGCGTGATCTACTCCAAGGACAGGAGCGTCAAGATAGACGCAACACTGGACAGGCTGATCGATTCGTCGCTTGAGGACGCGATGACGGTCATACTGTCCGAGATTATGAAGAAGGGCAACGCCGCGCCACGGAAGAGTAGCCGGGGCGGCGCCCCGAGGGCCCGCGCAAGGGCCGCAAGGAAGAAGGCAACGAGGCGAGTCACAAAAAGAAGGTCGAGATAAAACATGGCAGGATACAGGGACGCCAGGCTCTACGCTTATTCTAACGCGAGAGTAAAGGCGATGGAGTCCGAGCTCATCCCTAGAAGCACGATGGACGAGCTCTCCAAGATGGAGAGCGTCGAGCCGATACTGGTAAGGCTGCTCCAGACGAGCTACAAGAGGAGCATAGAGGAGTACGGCGGCGCGCAGATAAGGACCGACCTGGTGGACTTCGCGCTCAGCAGCGAGCTCGCGAAGAGCGCGAGCAGGCTGGAGAAGACAGCCCCCGGCTCGAAGCGCGACCTGATATTGCTGTTCACGATCAAGTTCGACATAGATAACATCAAGCTCATGCTCGACGCGAAGGCGAGGAACCGGAGCTACGAGGAGATAGAGCACTACCTCGTCGAGACGAGGCGCATGAGCAAGGCCCTGATGCGCGAGCTGTTCTCGGAGCAGAGCGTTGAGGAGCTCGGCGCGCAGATAATGCACAGGCTGCCGTTCAAGGAGGCGCTGGAGCACGCGATGGAGACCTACAAGAAGACGAAGAACGTGCTCGACGCAGAGAACCTGATCGACAAGCACTTCTACGAGGCGCTGGCAGGCGCGGTGAAGCTGAAAGGCCTCCTCAAGACCAGCAAGCAGGCGTCGATGCTGGTCAAGCAGGAGATAGAGATGAGGAACGTGCTGGCGCTGCTCAGGGCCGCGCGGTACGAGCTCACGGAGCAGGAGCTCTCCGAGATGCTCATAGACAACGGCACCACCCCGGCCAAGGACCTGCTCGCCCTGTTCGGGCGCGCGAAGGACGTGGAGGGCGTTGTCGCAGGAATAAAGAGCTTCGACCTGAAGGCCGCGCTGCGGCTCTACCAGCAGAGCAAGAACACGCAGATGCTGCGCTTCGAGATCGCGATGCGCAACTCGCTGTTCAGCACCGCGCTTCACCTGCTCAGGTACAGCGTGCTCTCGTTCGGCACGCTGGTGGGATACGCTTACATCAAGGAGATGGAGGTCTTCGCGCTCAGGACGCTCGTGAAGGCGAGGCAGCACGGGCTGTCGAGCGACGAGGCGAAGGAGCTGATAGCATGGAACAAGTGAGCAGCAAGAAGATAGCCGTGGTCGGCGAGGCCCTGCTCAGCACGGGCTTCGCGCTCTCCGGCGTTAAGAGCAGCCACAGGGCCGTTACCGGGGAGGAGGCGGAAGCAGCAATAAGCGCGCTTCTCGAGGACAAGGAGATAGGCATAGTGATCATAGCGGAGAAGCTGCTGGGGAAGATAACCGACAGGAAGATACAGTACGCGATAGACTCGAGCATAATGCCGATGTTCGTGCCGGTGCCGTCATACAAGGAGGGCGTGCACGAGGACGTGCTCAGGAATCTCATAATTAGAGCGATAGGAATCGATATATCTAGGTGATGTTTTGGGACACGTGAGTAGAATAGCGGGACCCCTGGTTGTGGCCGGAGACATGCACGGAAGCAGCATGTACGACGTTGTGCGCGTTGGCAAGGACAGGCTGATCGGCGAGATAATACAGCTCAAGGCCGACACCGCGACGATACAGGTCTACGAGGACACGAGCGGCATAAGGCCTGGCGACCCGGTGGCGAGCGAGGGCAGGCAGCTCTCGGTCGAGCTCGCGCCCGGGCTCCTGACCTCGGTGTACGACGGCGTGCAGAGGCCCCTCGACGTGATAAAGTCCAAGACCGGCACATTCCTGAGGAGGGGCGTCGACGCGCCGGCGGTGGACAGGGAGAAGCGCTGGAAGTTCATCGTGGACAAGGGCATCAGGAAGGGCATGCACGTCAGCGAGGGCATGATACTCGGCTACGTGCAGGAGATGCCGCTCGTCAAGCACTACATAATGGTCCCAAGCGGCATGGGCGGCGAGCTCGCCGAGATAAAGGAGGGCGAGCACAAGGTCACGGACAGGATAGCCACGATCAAGACCAAGAAGGGCGAGGCGGAGCTCACCATGATACAGAGAAGGACAGTCAGGATGGCGTCGCCCTACAAGGAGAAGATAGCCGGCGCTGTGCCTCTGGTCACAGGCCAGCGCGTCATCGACACGCTGTTCCCGATAATCAAGGGCGGCGCCGCGGCAATACCCGGTCCGTTCGGAAGCGGGAAAACAGTCACGCTGCACAGCATAGCGAAGTACGCGGACAGCGACATCATAGTGTACATAGGCTGCGGAGAGCGCGGAAACGAGATGGCGGACGTGCTCACCGAGTTCCCCGAGCTCAAGGACCCGAGGAACGACAGGCCGCTCATGGAGAGGATGGTGCTGGTCGCTAACACGAGCAATATGCCAGTGGCCGCGAGAGAGGCGAGCATCTACACAGGCATAACGATAGCCGAATACTTCCGGGACATGGGCTACGACGTGGCGCTCATGGCAGACTCAACCTCAAGATGGGCGGAGTCCATGAGGGAGATATCTGCCAGGCTGGAGGAGATGCCGGGCGAGGAAGGCTACCCGACCTATCTTTCGAAGAGGCTTGCGGAGTTCTACGAGCGCGCGGGCAGGGTCACGACTATCGGAGGCAGGACAGGCTCGGTAAGTGTCGTGGGCGCGGTGTCTCCGCAGGGCGGGGACATATCCGAGCCGGTATCGCAGGCCACGCTGAGAGTGGTGAAGGTCTACTGGGCGCTCGAGACGGCGCTCGCGAGGGCGAGCCACTTCCCTGCGATACAGTGGCTCACGAGCTACTCCAGGTACAAGGGCGTGCTCGACGAATGGTATGCAGCCAATGTAGGGGAAGGCTTCACCGCTGCGCGGGACGAGACCATGAGGATACTGCAGCGCGAATCCGAGCTCAAGGACATAGTGCAGCTCGTCGGGGAGGACGCGCTGCCGGACAGCGAGAAGCTGGTGCTCGACATCGGCGGGATAATCAAGGAGTACTTCCTGAGGCAGAGCGCTTTCGACCCGGCCGATGCGTTTTCCAGCATGAAGAAGCAGTACCTTATGCTGGACACGATACTCGACTTCTCCAAGAAGACCACCGCCGCGCTCGAGAAGGGCGTCAGGGTGGACAGCATAATGTCCATAAAGTCGAGGGCGAGGATCGCGAGGATGAAGGAGGTGCCCGACAAGGACGTGGAGAAGGAAGCGGGCGAGATAAAGAGGGGCGTCGGCGAGGAGCTCGACGCGCTGGTGAAGAAAGAGGCGTTGGTATGAAGTTTGAGGTAGAATACAAAACGATAAGCGGCATACAGGGCCCGCTGGTGGTCGTAGACAAGGTAAGCAATGCGGCGTACAACGAGATAGTGCGCATCAACACGCAGGACGGCAGGACCCTGCTCGGGCAGGTGCTCGAGAGCAGCCAGGGCAGGGCGATAGTGCAGGTCTTCGGCTCCACCGAGGGCCTCAGCATAGCCAACGCCTCGGTCAGCTTCCTTGGCGAGACGCTGCACGTCGGCGTGTCCGAGGACATGCTCGGAAGGGTGCTGGACGGGAAGGGCAAGCCGAGGGACATGCAGGCGGAGATAATCCCGGAGGAGAAGCGCGACGTCAACGGCGAGCCCATGAACCCTACCGCAAGGGCGAAGCCCTCGGACTTCATCCAGACCGGGATATCCTCGATAGACGGCCTGTACACGCTCGTGAAGGGGCAGAAGCTGCCCATCTTCTCCGGCGCGGGGCTCGACCACAACGAGCTGGCGGCGCAGATAACCAGGCAGGCGAAGGTCAAGAACAAGAGCGAGGAGTTCGTGGTCGTGTTCGCGGGCATAGGCATCCTGCAGGAGGACGCGAGATTCTTCCTGAAGGACTTCGAGCGCACAGGCGCGCTCAAGAGGACGGTCGCGTTCATCAACCTCGCGAGCGACCCCAGCGTCGAGAGGATCATGACGCCGAGGCTCGCGCTCACCACTGCGGAGTTCCTGGCGTTCGAGAAGCACATGCACGTGCTCGTGATACTCACGGACATGACGATGTACGCGGAGGCGCTGCGCGAGCTCTCAAGCGCAAGGGAGGAGGTGCCCGGAAGGAGGGGCTACCCTGGCTACATGTACACGGACTTCGCAAGCATCTACGAGCGCGCGGGCGTAGTCGCGGGCAAGAAGGGCAGCATCACGCAGTTCCCCATACTCACGATGCCGGCAGACGACGTGACGCACCCGATACCCGACCTCACGGGCTACATAACCGAGGGGCAGATGTTCCTCAGCAGGGAGCTCGCGAACAAGGGCATATACCCGCCGATAACTCCGACGGGCTCGCTCTCGAGGCTTATGAACGACGGCATAGGCGCGGGCAAGACGAGGGAGGACCACAGGGGCCTCGCCGACCAGCTCACGGGCGCGTACTCCCGCGCGTTCGAGGTCAGGAACCTCAGCGCGATAGTGGGCGCAGAGGCGCTCGGCGTGAACGACAAGCGCTCGCTGAAGTTCGGCGACGAGTTCGAGAGGCGGTTCATGAGCCAGGGCAGGTTCGAGGACAGGGACATGGAGAAGACCCTGGACATCGGCTGGGACCTCATATCGATGTTCGACAAGGAGGACCTCACCAGGATAAAGAGGGACTACATAGAGAAGTACTACAAGCAGAAGCGGTAGATCGAATGGCCGTCAACCCAACGCGCGCGAACCTCATAGGCACCAAGAGGGGCATACTCGCTGCCACGAAGGGCCACGACCTGCTCACTGGCAAGCAGCAGGTGCTTGTCCGCGAGTTCCTGAAGCTGCTCAAGGAGTCGTCAAGGGGCAGGGAGCAGATGCAGGAGGTGCTGCAGAGCGCGTACAAGGCGCTGGCGATAGGCATAGCCTACGTGGGCGACCTCGAGCTTGAGCGGATAGCGCGGGAGGTGAAGGAGCCCGAACCGGTGAGGATCAAGCAGCGCAACATCATGGGCGTCGGGATACCCGAGATAACGTACAGCAGGATCTACACCAGGCTCCAGGAGCGCGGATACGGCGTGATGTCCACGAGCATGGCGGCGGATGACGCTCACGACTCGTTCGTGCAGGCGCTGGACGCGATAATAGACGTCGCCAAGAGGGAACAGGGACTGAAGAGGCTGGTGCTCGCGATAGAGAAGGTCAAGCGCCAGGTCAACGCGCTGAAGTACATACGCATTCCAGGGCTCCAGAGCCAGGCGAAGTACATCACGATGCGACTGGAGGAGATAGACAGGGACATGTTCTCCGAGCTGAAGCACGTGAAGCGCAGGCTCAAGAGGGCAGAAGCCGAGTAGCTACCTCTGCCTCGCATTGTACTGGTCGAACACCTTCTTGTACGTGTCCAGCGTTCCTATGTCGTACCACGCGCCCTTGTGCACGTAGCACGCCACTTCTGTGCGGCGCATGAGCCACGCTATGAAGTAGCCCATCGAGTCGTGGTCGCCCACCTCGCCCAGGTACTCCCTGAACAGGCCGAGCGACTCCCGGGGTATGAGATATATCCCGGTGCTGACCAGCGTGGACCTGGGCTCCGGAGGCTTCTCCGTGAAGCCCACGATCCTGCCTTCCGAGATCTCGACAACGCCGAACTTCCTCGCCTCGTCGACCGAGCCGACATCGTAGAGCACGACCGTCGGCTTCCTGTTCTTGTTGAAATGCTCCACGACCTCCCGCATCGTGAGGTCGTACACGTTGTCGCCCGCTATGATCACGAGATCGGTGTCGATCCTGGCCTTCTCTATGTCGTAGGCTATGCCGCGTATCTGGCCCATCTTATCGGCGTCGCTCATGCCCTTCTCTACCACGAGCTTTATCTTTATTCCGGGCGCGTTCACCCGGCTCCTTATCCAGTACCTGAACTGCTGGGAGAACTTCTCGTTCGTGGACAGCACCATCCGGTTTATCCCGGAGCCTATGAGGTCCTCGACTATATACTCCACTATCGGCTTGCCCGCTATGCCCATCGGAAGCAGCGGCTTCGGCACGAAGTACGTGACCGGCGCTAGCCGCGTAGCGAAGCCTCCGCACAGTATCAATGCTTTCATGCTTTTCACCCGTGGGATTTCAGGCATGGTTCGTCATCCGCACGGCCCCCGGATTCAAGACCGTGTCCTGGTCAGTATAGAGAGCGCAGATACTGCTTTTATACCTTATGGACGCATGCGCGTCGCGCCGCTTTGCTTGTTAAAGCTGGCGCAAAGCGTCTATCGGCTCCATCCTGCTTGCCCTCCATGCGGGGTAGAGCCCGGCTGCGATGCTGACCAGCACCGCTATCAGCAGCGCCGCGGCTATCGTGGTCAGCGGGAACGCGGGCGAGAAGGATATGCCGGAAGACGCCCCGGATGAGGAGGCGGTGCGGAACGCCACCGCGCCCGGCCGTGCGCCGGACAGCGCTGCGCCTGATCTGGAAAATCCGCTGTTGCCTCCGGAGCCTCCTGACGGGGCGCCCGAGACCGCGGCGCCGCCCGGCGATGCAGCGCCGCTTGCGCCGCTCCTGAATACGGCCGCAAGGGAGTACGATGCAGCGGCTCCCACAGCTATGCCGGCCACGCCGCCGAGCGTGCCGATAATCAGCGCCTGCAGCAGGAAGATGAGCATCACGTGCCTGTTCTTGAATCCTATTGACTTCATTATGCCGATTTCGCGCGTCCTCTCCAGCACGGCCATGAGCATTATGTTCATTATGCCGATCGCGGCGACGAGGAGCGACACGCCGGCGATGACAGCGAACAGCAGCGTTATCGAGCCTATCACGGAAGATACCGTTGAGGTGAGCTGCGACGTCGTGATGACGCGGGCGCCGCTCCCGTAGATTGTCGTTATCAGCGATGACGTCGCATTCACGCTGCTGGTGTTGGTCGCGAGCACAAGCATCTCGCTGAACGACGACCTGTGGAGCAGCACCTCTGCGGCCTGCAGCGGAACGAACACGCCGGTGTCAACCGGAATGAGCAGCCCGCCGACAGCAGGAAGTATGCCGAGTATCGGCACAGTTACGGTGCCGGCGCTCCTGCCGCCGAGCCTGAGCGTGGCGCTCTGGCCCACCGTTATCGCCTGCGCGCCTGCGGCGGAAGAAGGAAACGCCACGCTGCGCCCAATCACAGCCTCGGGGGCTATCGTGTCCTGGTAGAGCTCGCCCTGGTAGAGTGTGACGTTGCTTCCGATGACGTGCCGTATGCCCCCGGCGCTCACGCCCACCACGGTCACTGAGATGTTCTGGTTTCCGGCATAGAGCACCGCGCTGCCGGTGAGCAACGGGGTGGCGCTGGTCACGTTAGGCAGCGCCGCGATCCTGTCGACATCCGCCGGAGTGAACCCCGCGCCTCCTGAGCTCGTGACTATTATGGCCGTGGGGCCGAGGGACTCCAGCTGGGACGTAACGCTCCTGTTTATGCCGGCGGTGATCGAGGTCAGCGCGACTATCGCCGCTACGCCTATCACCACCATGACTATCGTAAGAGACGTCCTTACCTTCTTCTCGCTCAGGTCCCTGTAGCTGAGCCAGAAGATGTCCTTCAGGTCCATGGAAGCACTACTTCGCCCTGCGCGCGCGCGACCTCTCGCGCGTGTAAAGGAACGCCAGCGCAAGTATCGCAACAAGCTCGGAAGCGGCCAGGAGCGCGAAGGGCGAGGAGCTGCGCCTGATGACCGCTCCGCCTCTCTGCGCGCCGGATCCGGAAAGGTTGGAAGCGGCGCCGCTCACAAGCGTCACGGGGAGGCTTATCACGGTGCTCTTGTTCTGCCGCAGGCTGTTGAGGTAGTCTATCCTTACCGGGATCTCATAGGTGCCGCTTGCCACAGAGGCGCGCGAAAGCATGGTTATCGTCACCGGAGTCTGCGTGTCAACCTGCATGTCCCCGACGAAAACGGAGTTGGAGCCGTACGGCGCTATGCCGTTTGGAGTCAGCGGCGTTACGGTCACGGCAGACGCGCCTGCGGTGCCTACGTCAGTCAATATGAACGACGCGGAGAAGATGCTTCCCGCTGCGGGGAGCGTTGGAGACAGCGTGATGCTGGACGGCGTGAGGTTTATTATTCCCAGGTCCAGCAGGGGTATCGTGTCCAGTATCTGCACCGGGGCGGTGCCGTTGTACATGTCCACGGAGACGTTCAGCGGAAAGGACTGCGATGCGTTCCTGTAGATGAACACGGTCTCGTTGAGCTGCGCGCTCTCGTTAGGCGCAAGCGCCCCCACCTGCACGGGCTGGCTCGTCAGCACAGCAGCGGACTGCGCTGGCAGCGAGATCTTCAGCGAGATCGCGCTGAGAACTGCAGATCCGACGTTCGTGAGGTTGAGCGTCAGGTTCTCTATGCGCCCCGAAGTCACCACCGGGCTCGTCCGCACCGACAGGGACGATGGGCAGCTCTGCACCCCGAAGCTGATGTTTCTTACCTCGCTGTCGGAGTACAGCGTCAGATAATTGTAGTTTATGGAGACACCGACGGAGACGAGGGAGGAGGTGTTGAGGCTGGCGAAGATCGGCAGGTGGAGGATTGTCGCATCGTTGGCGGGAACGTCCGCCTGGTTCACGGTGCCGTTGCCTATGGCGTAGATGTTCTTCGACGCCACGATGCCCAGCTGCAGGCTCGTCATCGGCTGGCTTCCCGGATTCGAGACAGTTATGGGTATGTTGTTCACTACGCCCCTGCAAAGCGTAAGAACGGGAGTGCTCAGCTGGAACGGCGGTGCGGGCGGCACAGGGGAAGGCCCGCTAGTGCCCGCAAAAGCGGGTGCGGGCGCAAGCGCCGCGAAAAGCAGCAGCAGCCGGAACAGGTTTCTTATTTTCAAGCCAAGACCTCTTGTTTCTCTATTTTTCCGTCCTTTATGTGGATTATGCGATCGCAATACTTAGCTATGTCAAGATTGTGCGTCACCATCACAACGGTCACGTTCCCGCTCTTGCTCACCCGCCTCAGCAGCTTTATCACCTCGTCGCCGGAGTGCGTGTCGAGATTCCCCGTGGGCTCGTCCGCGAGTATGAGCGCGGGATCGTTCACCAGCGCCCTTGCAATGGCGACTCTCTGCTGCTCGCCTCCGCTCAGCTGCGTAGGCCGCATCTTCAGGCGCTCGCCGAGCCCGAGCCGCACCAGCAGCGTCTCGGCCTTTCTGCGCCTTTCCGAATCGGACATGCTCATGGTCATCAGCGGCAGCTCTACGTTCTTCTCCGCGTCAAGGCCCGGGATTAGGTTGTACGCCTGGAAGACGAAGCCCAGCTTCTTGTTGCGGAACTCCGCCAGCTCGGCGCCGCCCATGCCCGAGGTAAGTATGCCGTCTATGTATACCGCGCCCTTCGTGGGCTTGTCTATGGTGCCGAGTATGTGCATGAGTGTAGATTTGCCGCTGCCCGATGGTCCCACTATGGCCACGAACTCGCCTCGCCTGAGCTTAAATGATATGCCGGAGAGCGCGTCCACTTCCACCGAACCGGCAGAGTAGATTTTTGACACCCCGCTTGCGACCACGGAATACTGTACGGTCTTAGGAATCTTATCGGCCCCGGCGCCCCGTTCGCTTGCGTTCCAGGCGTGAACGGTTGGCTAGCGTGGAATACTGCGGTAATGGGGCATATATAGCTTTCTATGCATTTCGATTTCCGAGCGAAGCCATAGTCCGGCTGGTGCCACCCGCACGAAAAATCATGGGCATCCGTTGCAGCCGTTGGTGTTGGCGCCCGAGAGATCGGCTCCCGAAAAGTCTGCTCCGATGGCGTTCGCACTCTGGAGGTTGACGCCAGCAAAATCGGCAGACGCGAAGTCGGCATTCTGTAAGCTGCTGCTCTGCAGGTTCGCGCCTGAGAAGTCTGCGCGCCGCACGTCAGCGCCCCGGAATGTGGCATACTGGAGGTTGGTGCCCTTGAAGGTGCATCCCGCCAGGTCCCAGTAGTCGAAGTTCGAATTCTTGAGGTTCTTCCCGGCATAGTCGCAGCCGCCTCCGGCCTGCTGCGACCCCAGCGCATAGCTCGGCATTGCGCCGTTGGGCGGCGAGTTCCTCACACGCGCCCACTGGACGACCATCGCGTCTGTGTAAGGCCCGCTCCTCATCTGCGCATAGCCAACGCTGGCGGGATAAACGGGAGCATAGCCGGTTATCGGCTGCGATGAGCTGCCCGCGCTGTAGTTTATGTACTCGAAGGAAGACGCTGACGAAAATGGAACCACGCTGAATACGCCGACAGGCGACTCGCCGTTGACAAGATAGCCAAATACGCCGCCGCAGCCGTTCGCGCCCCCGGACGCATTGATCTGCTCCGGGTATGTCAGCCCGCAGGCCTCGCGTATCATCGCTCCTGACCATGCCGGGCCTCCCGGACCCTGCACCGGAGACGAGGTGTTGAAGTATCCCACGTTATCCTCGGGGTCAGCGGTCACGTAGGTATCGAAAGCAGTCCCGGAGCTGAAGGGCGCGGCAGTGGCGATATAGCCGTTGCCGACAAAGTCAATCCTGAGGCTGTTGCTCACGTAAGCGGACACATTTCCGCTCAGAGCCCAGCCGCTCCCCAGGGACGTTCTTTTGAAGTTGTCGTAGAATCCGAAAACCAGCGCGCCGTTGTCGTAAGCGCCGTAATCAGAGCTGAGCTGCGGCGCCTCTCCTGTCGGACCGCTTGCGGACATCGCCGGAGAGCGCAGAATGTTCATGTATATCTTCGCCGTACGGCCTGCCGGAATGCTGCTCGCGAGCCGGACCCACACCAATGTCTGGGTGGACGAATTCGATGCGTTGCGCTCTACCCACGCCTGCAGCACGGTCCCGCCAGCATTCTGCGCGGTGGTGAACTCCACGTTGTTCCAGCCGGTCGCTATTCCGCTATACAGTGCGCTGTTTATGACCAGCATCTGCTGGAACGGAGCAGGGGTCGGAGCGTTCTGCATGTTTGTTATCGTTATCGGAATCGAGCTCATGACCACGGAGGGCGAACTGGCGTAAGTCGGATTGACCGTGGTAATGATGAGGAAGAGCAGGACCGATGCGGCTATGAGGGCGCAGCCGTAAATCCTGATCTCGTCAGGATGGCTGCCATTTCTTGACCTTTTGCGCGGCACCTATCGCTATCTGCGCAAAACTATTTAGAGTGATGCGCCCGCGGCGCAATTCAGCAGGATGCTGGGGTTATATATAGGAAAGGCATTTTGAACATAGCCAGAACAAATTTCTAACATCGTGTTTTAATGCTCCATTTCGACAAAGTGTTTCCCTTTGTAGTCCGAAAGTTCGTCTTTTACTCTTTTCAAGTCACTTTTCCTATCCTCCAACTTCCCTTTATATGGTAGAAGCTCTAATCTGGTTGCTTCACGCTCATATGCGGTTGTTAGGACCTTACCCCAAATCCTACTTTTGTTATAAGGAGAGTTATTTACTTTTTCCTCTGATTCTTTTATGTATGCCTCAAATTCATTTAGATATTTCTCTGCTTTAGTAGTGAGTTTTTCAAAGGTATCTAACAGGAAGTTATAGCCACTAATGGTCTTGTCTATTTCCTTCTGGCTAGAGATTATCTCCTTTCGTTTTTCATCTGCTTCTTGTTTTGCTTCCTCTATAATTTCTGAAGATTGTAGTTCGGGATATTGTTTTATGTAATCCATCATGCTATTAAAGTTCATCTCATCCACACTTGACCTAATCATCCTCTGTTTTACTTTCATAGCACGATTTTGTCTGGCTCTCTGAGTAATACTCCACATTCCTTTTTC
>CAYNNI010000030.1:0-12144 GCA_964398805.1 Microcaldota archaeon
GCGCGATAACGGTCGCTGCGCAGATTGCAAAGGAGCAGGGCGCGATCGTGATATCGATGGTAACATACCCGTTCGACCTCGAGCGCGTAAGGAAGGTCAAGGCCGAGGACGGAATACAAGCGCTGAGGAAGTTCAGCGACACCGTTGTAATACTCGACAACAACAGGCTAGTGAAGCTGGTGCCGAACCTTCCGATGAACGAGGCGTTCGCGCTAGCTGACGACGTCGTTTCCAAGGCCATAGGCGGCCTGGTATGGACGATAACGCAGCCAAGCCTCATAAACATCGACTTCGCTGACGTGCGGTCCATAATGGGCCACGGCGACGTAGGCTTCATAGCGGTGGGCAGCGGCAGGGGCACCGACAAGGTAACAGGCGCGTCCGAGTCTGTCCTCAAGAACAAGCTCCTCGACGTGGACTTCGAGGGCGCTTCCGGCGCGCTGATACACATCTCCGGCGGCTCTTCCATGACAATAGGAGACGCGATAAAGGCCGGCGAGATAATAGCTGAGCGCATGGACCCCAAGGCGAACATCAAGTGGGGCGCGAGGCTCATACCGGGCTACGAGGACCAGATAGAGATCGTCGCGATAGTCGCGGGAGTCAAGGGCGCAAGCATAGCCGGGAAGCTGGAGGAGCGGCGCAAGCAGCCCTACTCCAACCTGGAGCTAGTGGGATGATTCCATGGAAACCGAAGACGAATCATTCGTGGCGAGGCTCGCAGTCGTGGGCCTCGGCGGTGCAGGCTGCAATCTAGTGAACAGGCTCTACACAAACGGCATAAAGAGCGCAACGACCATAGCCATAAACACCGACGCCAACCACCTCAACATGATAAGAGCGCACAAGCGCATGCTCATAGGCAAGCAGCTCACCAACGGCCTCGGCGTGGGCGGCTACCCCGAGCTCGGAACCAAGGCCGCAGAGGCCAGCGCCTCCGAAATACAGAAGGCGATAGAGGGCTACGACATGGTCTTCCTGTCCGCAGGCATGGGCGGCGGCACCGGCACAGGCTCCGCGCACGTGGTCGCGAAGCTTGCGCGCCAGCAGGGCTCGCTCGTAGTGGCGTTCGTAACATACCCGTTCGCGCTGGAAAGGAGCAGGAAGCTGAAAGCCGACTGGGGCCTTGAGCAGCTCAGCAAGAACGCGGACACTACGATAGTCATAGAGAACGACAGGCTTCTCAGCTACGCGCCCAACCTCCAGGTCGAGAAGGCGTTCGAGCTCATAGACAACGTAGCGGCAAGCGCTGTCAAGGGCATCGCCGACACGATCATGATGCCGAGCCTGATAAACCTTGACTTCGCCGATGTGCGCGCGATCCTGCGCGACGCTGGCACGGCAACGATAAACATCGGCACCGGCACGGGCACCGACAGGATCGAGAAGGCGGTCAGGTCTACGGTCGCGCACCCGCTTCTGGACGTAGACAGGAACGGCGCGAAGAGCGCGCTGGTGCATGTCCAGGGCAGCGAGTCGCTGACCATAGAGGAAGCGACGCGCGTCGGAGAGGGCGTGACCGAGGGCATGGACCCGCGGGCGAACGTGATATTCGGCGCAAGGCTGGTGCCAGAGCTGGGAGACCAGATAAGGGTGATGTCCGTTGTCACGGGCGTCACGCCGAGATTCGGCACAGCCAAGTTCCCGTCGAGCTCTGCAGAAACCGACAGGAGCTTCATAGCCGGCATAGAAAGTATGTAGTTATGTAGTCTCTTCCATGCGGTTGGAAACGGCGCTCTGCGCGGTTGCGCGCAGAGGCGCCGTGTTTTTATACTTTCTCAACTATTCTTGATGCGGCGTGATCATAATGCCAGAGGGCGAAATCGAATACCTGAGCATGAAGGATATCCGCGTAGGCCGCTTCGTGCTCATCGACGGCGTGCCGTGCCGAGTGGTGGAGATCGAAACAAGCTCCCCGGGCAAGCACGGCTCCGCCAAGATGCGGCTCACCGCAATGGGCGTATTCGACGGCCACAAGCGCATAATAATAAAGCCCAGCGAGGGCGACATAGAGGTGCCGATAATAAAGAAGAGGCGCGCGCAAATCGTTTCCGTGACCGCCACGGGCGTGCAGCTCATGGACTCCGAAACGTACGAGGTGTACGAGCTGCCCATAACGGAGGAGTTCGCGGGCAAGCTCGTCTCCGGCTTGGAGGTCGAGGTCGTAGAGGCGATGGGCCAGCGCGCCCTCTCCCGGGTTCTGGGAGGTGCTTAGATGGAACTGAAGATAGTGTCAAACATAGAAAACAAGACGTTGGGAAGGCGCGAGATAGTCTTCCAGGTTGCCGAAGGCGCAGTGGCGAAGAGGTTCGAGGTCCAGGCGGAGCTCTGCAAGGCGCTCAACCTCAAGCCGGAAGGCACGGTCGTGGTCGAGATGGGCCGGCGCTTCGGGGAGCGGCAGCTGTCGTGCACGGCGCACTCTTACGAGAGCAAGGGGCTCATGGAGCGCTTCGAGCCCAGGTACCTGCTTGACAGGGTAAGCGGCAACAAGCGGAAGCCCGGCGCTGCCAAGGAAGAGAAGAAGGCCGCGCCAGAAGGCGAGAAGAAGTGATGCAATGCCCGAGAAGACGCCGGAGAAGGGGAAGCAGGAGAAGGCCAAGAAGCTCGCGCCGTTCAAGCCAGGCAGGATGTGCCCCAAGTGCAACTCGCGCATGGCGGAGCACGCCGACAGGTTCACCTGCGGCAATTGCGCTTACACAGAGTTCAAGCAGAAGTGAGCGGTTTGGACGCAGCTCGCGCAGGGAAACGTGGCACGGAACCCGCAGCGATAAGGTGTGCCTTCTATCTCGTGTCGATTGCGCTCGTCATAGGCATACTTGCGCTGCCCTTCCTGTATGTCAACGGCATGGCCCCGCTGGCTCTCTACGCCGCGCTGTCCTCCATCGCCCTCTCGCTGCTCTTTCCGTTTGCAGTGTTCTCGTACATGCTGGCCAAGGGTAGGCGCCTTGGCGCGATAGTCTCCGAGCTCGGCCTGTCAAGGCGGGCTTTCAGCATAAGGAACGCGCTCATCGGCCTGGGCCTGCTCGCGTTCGTTCTGCTGGTCGGCATAGCCCTGCAGGCGTTCTCCCAGCTTACCGGGCTTCCTCTGCCCACAAACGTGGGCGGCCTGCTTTCCGGAATGCCGCTCTACTTCCTCGTGTTCTCCTTCCTTGTCGCGCCCATAAACGAGGAGATACTGTTCCGCGGCTTCCTTGTCCCGCGCATAGGCGTGGTGCTGAGCGCAGTCATATTCGCGGTGCCGCATCTGCTTACTTATTCGTCAGTCGCGGAGCTCATAGCGTCGTTCGCGTTCGGGTTGATTGCGGGCTACGCGCTCAAGAAGACGCGCTCCCTGTATCCGAGCATCATAGCGCACATGCTGGTGAACATGCTTACAGTGCTCTCGTTCGTCTAGGACGAGACGTTGACTATCAGCACGCCGAGGCTTGCCCGCGCCGGCGATGTCGACTGGGACGTGGTGTAGTTTATCCACAGCTCGCCGTAATACTTCGCTCCCGCGCCGCCTGAGAACGCGCTCCCGGATTCGTCATAGCACTGCAGGCCCCTGATGCTGTATGTGCTGCCGCTGACCATGTCCCTGCCCGGCAGGCCGAGGCTCGTAACTGGCACGAACTCGTACAGCGTCGGCGCACTCGCTGAGCACGCCAGCATGACCGTGCTCAGCGTCATTCCCGTGTCCTGGCCCGCGCTCAGGCTGAGCTTGCCGTCGCTCCCCATCGTGGGCATGGAGCATCGGTAGCCGCTGCCTGCGATGCAGGTCGAGCTCAGCAGGGCCGGGAGCGCCCCGCCCATGAGCCACATCGCGACCGCAAAAGCCACGACGAAGACCACCACGCCCACAATCACCAATTCAAGCACGATCGTGCCCAGCGCCTTGAGCCTGCTCATCGCGAGCTGGTTGGACAGCGCTATTATCTCGACTATGATGCCCCATATGCCGAACACGCCCATCAGCACCAGGCCTACCCAATGCAGCGGATAGAGCCAGTAAACGAGCAGGACGGGCAGCACGCCGTACAGCATCGCAGCGACGGGCTTTGAAATGTCCTTCTTGTACAGCTTGAACAGCTTGCCCATGAGAAGGTGGTATATCCCTCCGTTGATCAGGATGTTTATCGGCTGGATAACCAGGAAGAGCAGCAGCGCCCAGCCCATGCCCACAAGCGGATCGTGGGACGCGCTGAACGGCCTGAGCGGATTGAAGCCTCCGGCGAAGTACGCCACTATCAGCCCCAGCACCAGCGGGATCGCGGCGAGCCTGTAATACAGCACAAGAGCGTCCTTGACTTTCAGCTCGCGCTTCGTCGCCTTGCCCGGGTGCAAGAGCGCGTCAATCCAGAATCTGAGCTCCTTGGAATACTCCATCACATCATCCGAAGGCATATTAATGCCAAAGTATTTAACGCATAGGATTTAATGCGACTGGAAGTCGCGGTCATGTCTCCGCTCTACCAGATAAACCTCGGCTACATCGCAAGAGTGATGAGCAACTTCGGCCTCGAGAGGCTATACCTGATAAACCCGAGATGCAACCATCTTGGAAAGCAGGCGCTGCAGTACTCGAAGCACGCCCGCCCGCTGCTAGAGCGCGCGACGATATGCAAGAGCATCGCCGACCTTGGCGGCAATGCCCTAGTGCTCGGCTCCACCGGGATATGGCGCAAGGGCGGTTCCGCGCTGCACAACGTGTATTCCCTCGAAGGTGCCTCGCGCTTTGTGAAAAGGAACATTGGCGCAGGAAAGCGCGTAGTGGTCCTGCTGGGCAGGGACGACCTCGGCCTCGGCAAGGAGGAGCTGCGCGAGTGCGATGCCACCCTGTTCATAGAGACGGACAAGAGGTACCCCATTCTGAACATCTCGCACGCGCTCGCGATAATGCTGCACGCGTTCCTCAAGGAAACACAAAGCGGGGAATATGCCTTCATGAAGGATTTCTACGCCGATCCGAAGTACCAGTCGCGCCTGGCAAGGGTGTTCTCGGAATTCATAAAAGGCAGCAGCCGGATAAAGGACAAGTCCACGGTCGCGATGGCATTCAGGCACGTGCTCGCCCGTGCCGCGCCAACACGGAAGGAGATAAACACGCTGGCAGCCGCGTTCTCAGGGAAGCGCGGGGCTTCCGACTGATGCCATGTCTCCTGCCAGACAATTCAGGCCCGCCTTGCGCATTCGCGCAGTGGTCTCCAGCGCATTTGAATACGCGCTCCTGCTCAACTACAAAACATGGGCGGTGCTCATGCTCCCGCGCAGACACTTCTCGGAGCTAGTGCGCCGCAGGCTAAGGCTTGGCGGGAATAGGAAAATGAGGAGAAAGCCTCGGAATCAGTCCGAAGCCTTCCTCTTGGTCTTTATTATCTTTATCGTCCTTGGAGTCAGGAGTATCTTCTCGTCGTCTATCCTTGCTATGTCGCCGTTCATCTTCTCGACGTCTCCCTTGAGGTCGTCCACTATGGTCTTGAGCGTGTTCGGCCTCTTCTCCATCTCCTTTATGTTCATGAGCACGATGTTGCCTGCGAGCAGCTCCTTCTTGATCTGCTCGGCGTCTTCCTGCTGCTCGAGCGCAACAGGCTTCACGTAGTGCTCTGCGGGCTCGTGCATAATGTCCACATCCTCCATCTCCGCAGCGTTCATGTATTCCTCTACATCGAGTTCCTTCGTGGAAAGCCCCAAGCTCTTTCCGAGTTTGTTCAAAATGCTCATGTTTTCACCGTCGCCATTTGAACCTCTATACGACGAATGATTTTATAAGCCTTTCTGTATTCGAGGCGAAAGCGGGCTTCCTCGACATGCAAACGAATTTAAAGGATTGGATAGAATACCATATCGGGCCGATGATAAAGCTGAAGCGCGTTTACGAGCGTTACGACGTCGCAGACGGCAAGCGCGTGCTTGTCGACCGCCTGTGGCCTCGCGGGATACGCAGGAGCGCGTCCAACGTGGAGATCTGGCTCAAGGACATAGCCCCGTCCAACGAGCTGAGGAAGTGGTTCTCCCACGACCCCGCGAAGTGGGAGGGCTTCAGGAGGCGCTACACGAAGGAGCTGGAGGGCAACGAAAGGGCCGTGGAGAAGCTCCTCGAGGTGCTGCATTCCACCGACACCGTCACGTTCGTGTACGCCGCAAAGGACGAGATGCGCAACAACGCCGTGGCGCTGAAGGAATTCCTCAAGGAGCGGTTCGGGCTGCGCTGACCTCACAGGTGCATGAGTGAAGCTCGCAATAATAGACACCAGCTCCATAGTCTTCGGCTTCTCCAGGAGGAAGAATGTGTTCGACGCCGTTTCGATGCTGCGCGGCTGCACTCCCGTGCTCGCGGGCGCCGTTGTGCGCGAGCTGCGCCAGCTCTCGAAGAACAGGGGCAGGTCCGGCGCCGCCGCGAGGACTGCGCTGCAGGAGCTAAGGTATAAGAATATTAAAGTCTCTAATAAGTCTACCGGAGATGCTGACGCAGAGATACTGCGCATTGCAAGAAGGCACCGGGGCTCTGCGGTAATAACCAACGACACTGCATTGTCGAAGAGACTTCTGGGCTCCGGAACTACAGAGGTATTCAAGCTGGACCTGAGCGGAAGGCTGATTCGGGCAAGGTGATCTTTTGTATGCGATATACGAAGTCAAGGACACGTTCAGGCTGCCGCCTGAGCAGTTCAACAAGAAGATAGAGGACGTTGCCGCTGAGATACTCCAAAGGAAGTACGAGGGCACCATAGACAAGCAGCTCGGCGTCGTGGTCGCGGTGTTCAACACAAGGAACATAAGCGACGGCACGATATACGCTAGCGACCCCGCGACGCACCACAACGTCGCGTTCGACCTTCTCGCCTACATGCCGTATCCCGAGGAGGTGATCGCGGGCGAGGTGACCGAGCTCGTGGAGTTCGGGGCGTTCGTGAGGATAGGCCCGATGGAGGGCCTTGTCCACGTGTCGCAGATAACCAACGAGTTCCTGTCGTTCGACAAGAAGCTGCCCGCTTTCGTGTCCCGGAAGAGCGGAAAGAGCCTCAAGCGCGGCGACGTCGTGTTCGCGAAGATATCCACGGTCAGCATGAAGAACACCGTGAAGGACTCGAAAATAGCGCTTACCATGAGGCCCGAGGGCCTGGGCAAGGAGGAATGGCTCAAGGAAAACGCCAGGTTCGCGGCCCGCTCGCAGGGAGGCGCCCAGAGGAGAGGGTCGGAGAGGAAGGCAAGATCAAAGCCCAAGGCGTGATTGAATGACCGAACAAAAAGCTTGCAAGGTGTGCAGACTGCTGATAACCCACGGCGACGTGTGCCCGTCGTGCGGCTCCAAGGAGCTTACCACTAAGTGGCGCAGCTACGCGATAATACTGAACGTGGACAAATCTGCGATAGCAAAGAAGCTGGGCGCGAGGCTCAACAGCACATACGCGATAAACATAAAGGGCTGACGCCTGCTACTTCTTTTCCGCGACGTCTTTAGGCCTGGCGTATTCCTCGCGCACCACTACCCTGTCTATGCCCTTCAGGTTCGCGAATACCGATGCGATGACGCCCGCCTTGTTTATGAAGTAGTCCGTGTCCTTCCTGACGCTGTCGTCGAAGCTCATCTCCGCCATGCCGCCCTTCACCTCGGTGCCTGTCGGTTCCGCACCGTAGGACCTTCCAAGGGCGTCTATCTTCTCCTTGTCGTCAGTTATGTTCCTCGCTATCCGTACCTCGTATACAATGCTCTTCCCTGCATAGGGATGGTTGCCGTCCACTACCACCCTGCCCGAATTCACGCTCTTGACGATGGCGCTGGTGCCGTCGATGTCCACGCGCAGCCCGACGTAAGGCTCTATCTCGCGCGCCCGGAAGGCCGAGAGCGGCATGACCCTGACGAGCCCCTCGTCCCTCTCGCCGAATGCGTCCGCCGGTGCGAAGGTGAACTTCTTGGTCTCGCCCGCGCTCATGCCCCTGAGCTCACGGTCAAGGCCCTTTATCGCGCCGCTCGATCCGAGGACCACGAGGGCAGGGCCGTACGACGCGTCCTTGCTGTAGATGCCCGCTTCCTTCGCCTTGCTCTCGTCCGTAGTCGAGACGAGCCTGTTGTCCGACGCGTTCCATTCGCTAAACTCTATCTCCAGGAAGTCTCCATCTTCGAATGCCATGTGTTCACCATCAAACGCAATGCTTCAGGCTTTGAAAACCGCTGCACTCCGCACCAGGCAAGCCGCAGTACTCTTTTCTCGGAAACAAATATCAATCTTTATCCCTGCGCTCCCGGATCCTGTCCAGCAGGCCGTCAAGGTCGGAGCGCAGCTGGGGTATCGTTCCGGTGTTGAGCAGGATGTAGTCCGCAGACCTCATCGACTGCCTTATTCCCAGGGCGATGTTCTTGCGGTCGCGCCACTCGAACTCGCGGTAGCTGCTTATCTTGAACAAGCCCCGCCTCCTTGCGAGCCTCTCATACCTGACCCTGCCCGGAGCCGACACCTCCACCACTACCACGCCAGGCCTGAGCAATCTTATGTACTCGATCTCGGCGGGATCCCTGGGTCCCGATATGGCTACGTCGCCTCTATGGCCGGATATCTTCTTGGACGACAGCTTGGAGAAGATGTCCCTGCCGAAGGCCCTCTTCATCTTTATCACGAACGACTCGACGCTCTTGACGTCCATCCTCATTCCGTACATCTGCATCAGCTTCTTGAGCTGGGCGGAGTTCTCTATGACGGAAAAGCCGCGCCGCTTGAGTATGTTGGCGACTGTGCTCTTCCCGCTTCCGGGCATCCCTATCAGGCATATTGTGAGTTCTCCGTTGGTCATAGTTTCACTGGGTTTGTGTTTTTGTTCAGCATCAGAGGCATCCTAGCCGCGCTTCTTGTTGCGTATCGCGGCAAGCAGTTCGTCAAGGTCCGAATGCAACTGCGGCAGCGTGCCCGTGTTCGCGAGCACGTAGTCCGCGGAGCGCACAACCTTCAGCGTTCCCAGGGCGACGTTCTTGCGGTCGCGCCACTCGAACTCGCGGTAGCTGCTTATCTTGAAAATGTCCTTCCTCCTCGAGAGCCTCTCGTACCTGGTGCGCCTCGGCACAGAGACCGCTATCACCGCGACGTGAGGGCTCAGCGTGCGTATGTACGCGATCTCCTCAACGTTCCTTACGCCCGATACCACCACGTCCCTCGGTAGTCGGAGTATGGAGTCCGCGGAGAGCTTGGCGAGTATCCCGTGGCCGAACTCCTTCTTGAGCTTGGCAGTGAAGAACTCCCTCGTCTTGGTGTTGACCTTGAAGCCGCACATGCGCATGAGCCTGTGCAGCGAGGACGAGAGCTCAAGCACGTAGAATCCGCGCCGCTTGAGCATGTTGGCGACTGTGCTCTTCCCGCTTCCGGGCATCCCGGTAAGGCAGATTATCAGCTTGCTCGCCATGTGATCAGGCATATTTCGCTGTGAAGGTTGCAACTTCGACTACATTATTGTATGTCTGCGGCAGGCTGGATATCGTGAAATTAAGCCATACTGTCCCGCTGAATGGCGTGCCTAGCTTGCCTTTCGCCAGTCCGGTGCCGCCGTAGCAGTACACGGTCAGATTAAGTGAATTGCTCGAGTATAAAAGCGTTCCGCTCTGAAGCGCGTTGTTCGGGTAATACTGCGGCGCGGTGCTGTAGGGCTTTACCCCGATGTTGCCAAACATCGGCCCCACGGTGCTCGCATTCGCAAGGACGGAGCACGATGCGCCCACGACGTTCATCGTGGCGCCCGACGCCTGCGACAGCACTATGGTGAGTATGCTGTTGGCCTTTATCGACGCGCCAAGGCATGCGAACGACGGCGCGGCGTTGCAGTACGTGGGCGCGAGCACGGGGTTGAACGCGCCGAGCTGCGCCACCACGAACACCACTATCGACAGGACAAGTATGACTATGCCGTACGAAACCATGAAGTCCAGCGCCGCCTGTGACTTGCGCCGCGCCAACATGCCATCAACGCTCTTCCGAATCCTGCCTTCCCACTTGGAGCTTTATTCCGCTGCTGTCGCGCGTTATCCTCACGTCGAGGCTTTCGCCGCTGAAAAGCCTGCGCAGCTCGTCGTAGGTGTAGGCGCCTATCTCCTTCTTCGGCGCGGTGCTCCTGCTCCTCAGTATCTCGTCCCTGCGCTTCCTGAGCGCCTCTATGCTCGTTTCCTCGTAGACGAGCTCCAGCCTGGGAATCTCGTTCGCATCGAACATGCCCTCAAGGTCGAGGTTTATGGACCTGTAGCCCTCGTCCTGAAGGACGAAAGGCATTATCGCGGCGAACTCCCTGCGCAGCTCTTCGAGCGCGGAATCTACGCTCTCCCGGGCGCCCGCCACAACGAAGGCGTCGCTGTTGAGGAACCCGAAGAAAATGCCCCTGTCCTTTATTATGTCCTGCATCAGCTGCGACACCAGCCTTATGATGAACATCGCGGAGCCTGTGCTCAGCCTGCGCGCGTAGTCGCTCAGGTGCCCTATGTGCAGCGTGCCTATGGCATCGCGCGTGTTCCCGCTCAGGGAGCGCTCCACCTCCTCGGAGATGCGCGCCTCGTCCGGCAGGTCTATGAGCGCGTCGAAGCGCTTGCCCTTCTTCTTGAGGAATATCGTCACAAGGCTGCGCAGCTCCTGCGGGTCGAACGGCTTCTTTATGTAGTAGTCGGCGCCGTACTTTATGCCCTTGAACCTGTTGCTCGTCGGGTCCATCGCGCTTACGAGTATTATCATTGTATTGCTCATCGCGCTGTCGCTCTTGACCTCCTGGCATATCTCCAGGCCGTCCTTGTGCGGCAGCATCAGGTCCAGCACCACAAGGTCGGGCCTGCTCTTCTTTATTTCCTGCATCGCGGCGTCGCCGTCGTACGCCTGCGTTATCTCGAAGTCCTTGCCTATTGAGAGCGCCATGAGCTTGTTTATGTTCCTGTCGTCCTCGACGATGAGCACCTTCCTCGGCGCGGCCTGCTGCAGCATGTAGTACATCATTATTCCGCCGGAGCTCCTCGATGCGACAAGCTTCTTGCTCTCCAGTGCGGAGAGCGCGTCAGCGAGCGCCTGCGCGCTCAAGCCTAGGCCTTTGGCGGCATCGTTCAGCTCCTCGTGCGAGACCTGCTGCCGCTCGTTTATTATCGAAAGGACGCTGTTCAGGGCATTCTCATCCTGCATGCGGGTCACCTTCAAGCACTTGGATGAAAAGGAATATTACCCTATCTGTGCGCTCTGGCTTGACGGCGCCGCCTCCGCAGAAGCTTATAATAAACGCGGGTCTGAATATGGCTGTATGCGGTTTCCCATCACGAACTTCCATCGCCGCGGGCGCCCTTTGGAAATCGGACTGAAATCCCAGTCCGCGATGGAGTACCTGATGACGTACGGATGGGCGATTCTCATCATCTCCGTGGTCCTCGCCACGCTTTTCCAGCTAGGAGTCTTCAGCGGCGCCATGTCCCCCCGGGCGCGCCCCGGCTCTTGCCAGGTCCTAAGACCCTACGGCCCTGGCAGCACGGCCTACATCAGTCTTGGCGGAGTGTGCACCGGGCAGCTGCCGCAGTTCATGGCTAGCTTCGACGGACAGAGCAGCCATATCTCTGTGGGACGCTGGGCAGGCCTGAATTTTAAGCGGTAAAAGGTTTCCTACCGTGCGTCCTTCGGCTACTAGCAGGGCATGATGCATCGGATTGGCACGTGCCGCTAGTCCGTTCCCTCGGCAAGCTCTTGTTTTTCTAACACATTCCTAGAGAATTCCACAAAAGCATTAAATATTTCGGAAGCGTAAATTACTAACGCGGGTGGAACTGTGGAGGAAGCTACGAATAGGGTACGGCAACGCATAAAAACAAAGGCAGCGGTCATCATGCAAGGAAGCGACCTCTCAGGCATGCTGGAGCTGATGGGCGCAGCGAAAGATTCCGCTGCGGCCGGCGCGGCGATGAGGGCGATCATGGCTCAGCGCATGAGCGAATGCGCGATAGGCGCCATGAAGGAGGCAAGGAAGCACAGGATGAGGGTGGGGGCAGCAGCAATAATCATAGCGGCGAACAGCTAGCGCCGCTCTCCCCTCTTGCGCTTCGGGCCCGCTAGAGCAGCCTCAGGCAGCTGGCCCTGAAGCTGCAAGGCATTAATGATTTGCGTTGCATATTATTCGCGTGCGATCGTAGTCTAGCCTGGTAGGACTCGGCCCCTCCATTGAAAC
>CAYNNI010000031.1:0-12435 GCA_964398805.1 Microcaldota archaeon
ATGAAGAACTTTCTAAACTAATCTTTGAAAAGTATGCCAGAGAAGACCCTGAGAGAGTTTTTGGTATTCTTGAACCATATCTAGAAATCGTTAATGGGGAGTACCTACACTGGGATGAAATACAAATTGATAATCGATTCAAGGATGTCGATATTAAATTATTGTGGGCACTGGTCAAATTAGCCCGCGATGCCAACATTAGACCTATCAAACTTGATGGCCTGATACTGCGATATTTCCAGACACCTCATATAGAGAAATTACTTCATGATTTAGATAGGCGGGTAAGTGGTAAACTTAGCTATGAAGAGTATATACTAGGAACGGACTTGAAAAAGAAGTATCTAGTAAATTCACTAATGGAGGAGGCAATCGCATCTAGTCAATTAGAAGGTGCCGCAACCACTAGAGTGGTCGCAAAAAGAATGTTGAGAGAGAATAGGAAACCCCGAAATAAATCAGAGCAAATGATAGTGAACAACTATCTCACGATGATGTATATTAAAGAGCATGCAAAACAAGAGCAGAAACTAACCGTTGAACTTATCAAAGACATTCATAAGAAAATTACAACAGATACGCTCGAAAGAAAAGAATATGAGGGCACAATAAGGATAGATAATGAAGTAGTAGTTGTATTCTCGATTGACGGACAAACATATACCCCCCCGGATTACAAGAACATCGACGGACTCCTGAGTCAACTTTGTGATTTCGTTAATAATGGCGAATCGGATAAATATTATCTTCATCCATTCATCAAAGCCATAGTGCTCCATTATATGATAGGATACATACATGCGTTTTATGACGGAAATGGACGCACGGCAAGAGCGTTATTCTATTGGTACTTAATAACACAAAACTATGATTATCTAGAGTACATTGCAGTTTCTACAGCCATACATAATGCTCCTGCACAATATGCACGCTCATATCTTTATTCTGAAAAGGACAGTAATGATGTTACATATTTCGTAAAGTTCAATTTACGCCAATTAGACATTGCGGTAACATCGTTTGAAAAGTACGTTGATAAGACCAAGTTGGAGAATAAGAGGATTTTCGAGACCATACGTAAGAACCGAGAATTAAATTTCCGTCAAGCAGACATACTTATCGACATGAGTAAGGATGAAAGACCTATGACTATATCTGCTATGCAAGAACGTTATGGTATTACATATCAAACTGCACGAGTAGACCTCTTTAAATTGGTTAAAAGAGGGTATTTGCACCATTTCGTGAAGGGAAAGCAGTTTATATTCACATTAGATAAAGAGAAGTGTTTGAGTGAAGATTTGAGCAAGTGATATTTACGGCTAAACATAATACCATAGAGTTTGGGGTTGCTGGGATTTGAACCCAGATTTGCAGGTTACTTCATCAATCGTAATTCCAGATCCTCATCATCGCTTTCGCTCAAAACGGTTTTACATCTGGAGCCTGCCGCGCGGCCAGGTTACGCTACAACCCCTGGTTTGTTTAAGTGTACGCCACATTTATTAGACTTGCGCTGCATTATAGCTGTGCATGCAGCGCTAGGTGCAGCCATGGATTGTGGAAGGATCGAATGCGCCTGCGAATCCCGGTGACGTGTTGAACAAGAAAATGCTGGTCTATGCGGCAGTTGCCGCCGTGGCGGTTCTGGCGGTGGCGTATTACCTCTTTGGCAGCGGTGGAAGCGGCCCAGCAGCATCCGATGGGCAAAAAGTCAGTGCCGAGATGATATCCAGGCTCTATGCGATAGCAAACAACCAGACGCTTGCTGGAGAGATTGGCATCGGTTCTGCGGCGTCTAACTTCCCGGCGGCTGTGAATGGCGCCACTCCTCTGGTTGGTGACAAACCCGCAATTGTCTACATAGGCACAGACTACTGCCCGTACTGCGCGATAACGAGGTGGTCGGTCATGCTTGCGCTTATGCGCTTTGGAAACTTCACCCTGCTGCACTATACCACTTCCAGCGCGAGCGACATCTATCCGAACAGCGCCACGTTCTCCTTCTACAATTCAAGCTACTCCAGCGCTCTGCTGAGCTTCGTAGCTGCAGAGACGCAGACGCGGGATGGAAAGCCTCTGCAGACGCTCAACGCCCTCGAAAACGCGACCTTTGACACGTATGACCTGCACAACAGCGCACTTCCGACGCAGCTTAGAGGGGGCATCCCGTTCATAGACTTCGCCAACAAGAGCGTGCAGGTAGGCTCGGCGGTGTCCCCGCAGATCATAAGCGGGAAGAACTGGACGCAGATAGTCGACGCCCTCCGCAACGTCAATTCCTCAGTAGCGCAGGGCATAATAGGAAACGCCAATGTCTTCACGGCGTACATCTGCGCCTCCGACGCGTCCTTGAAGGGCGCTGCGGCGTGCAGCCATGATTACATAACCAGGATAAGGATGATCAGCTAGCATGCCTTGCCAGCGCATGGGCCAGGTGCCGGTTACTGCAGATTATGTTGTTGAGCTCTGTGGGATCCTTTGAAAGGTCATAGAGCTCGTCTTTTCTCGCTCCGAAGAAGTGCATCAGCTTCATGCTGCCGTGGTATACTGCGGTTGAGCGGATGTTCCAGCGCGATTTCGACTCGTATATGCGCTTTGCGTAGCTTGACCTCCCCTTGAGGTTGCGCAGAAGCTGCTCGTCCCAGCCTTCGCATATGCCGGTGTGCTCGGACAGCACGTACGGCTGCGCTCTGATGTTGCCGTCCAGGTAGCGCTCCTTTCCGGATGCGATATCCAAGATCGCCTGGTGTAGGGAAGTGAGGCTCGCTGTGTCTTCTACTGCGTCGTAGGTCCTAACGAGCCGTCCGTTATCATAGTTTGCGGCAACTAGGGGCACGCGGGCGAGCCCCTCGTACGGGGGCAACGCATGGTAGAGCAGGCCGTGCTCCCCGAACAGCTGGCCGTGGTCCGAGGTAACGATTACCGTTGCGTTGTCCAGGACGCCTCCGGCTTTGAGCGCAGATATTGTCTTTGACACCATGCCGTCTAGATAATGCAGGCGCCGCACGTATGCTGAATGAAGCTTCTCGGCTGTGCTTCTGCCTAGGTCTTCAATTCCGCTGAGATAGAGCCATTTGTCCTGCACCACTTCCCTGCTGACGGGGTAGTTCTCGTGCGCCTCTATGTAGTTCAGGAACATGAACTGCGGACGGAAGTTGTAGTCGCGGGCGAGATACCTGCGCACCGCCTTTACCGCGTCGGAGGCGCCACGGTCGAGACGGTACGTGCCGTCGGTGGCCGCGACTCTCCTCGTGAGCCTGGATCTCAGGCCGAGATAGACGCTGTCTAAGGTACGCCTTGGCATCAGCCTCGACACGAGGCTGCTTACGCGGTACATCTTTTCCCGGGCTGATGCGCCTCCGTTTATTATGAACGAAACCTTCTCTACTATGCTCTTGTTGTACTTGATGTTGGAGTCCATCCACAGGTCGTAGACCTTGTCGAACCCAATCGCCATGTTGGTGAAGCTTGTTATGAAGGGGTTGTTGGAGAAGAGTGTCGAGAAGTACCCCAGCCGCGAGAGCTTGCACGCGAGAGTGTCTGCGTCGTCGGGCAGGAACTTCAGCCGTACCAGCCACGGGTCGATGCTGGGCTTGCCCGTGAAGAAGTCCTTTGATGCCTGCGATATCGAGGATACCTTGCTAGCGATGAAGAGCGACGCGTGCGCTGGCGCGGTCCACGTGCCCGGAGCTATTGCATTCCTATAAGACGATGCCTTTCTCGCCAGGTAGGAAACCGATGGCATGATTCTGTAGTCGTACGCTTCGGCGGCCCGGGCCGTGTCTAGCAGAAGCACTATTATGTTCTTCCTTTTCATCGGTGATGTTACGCCGAAACCCTTATTATAGCTTCATGTGAAACGGTTTCGTGGTGCGGAACTCGGCGCACGGGCGCAGGAGGTCACCTTACCGGCGCGTAGTCCCTTCTGGGCTTCTTGAAAAGATGGTAAAGGGCGATGTTCTTCAGGTGGTACGTAAAATAGCGCAGCGTTCCCCATGCCAGAATGCGTCTCGCGCTTGCGTACGCAAGCGCGTCTGAGGCATAAGTGATCTTCCCTACCTTCTTCAGCCTGTTCGACAGGTCCCAGTCCTCGTAGGTCATGAGGCTGCAGTTGAATCCGCCGACCTTGTCGAACACCGCCTTCTTAACTGCGAAGTTGGAGCCCACGATCGAAGGCCGGCCTATTAGTATGGAGGTCCTTACCAAAAGCACCGAAACGAGTCTGAAGCCGAGCCTCAGCCTCCTTGAAGTCTTTTCCAGGGGAAGTATCGGGCCCGTTGCGGCCACGGAGTTCCAGCCGTCCAATGCCCGCCGGTAAGCGGCGAGCAGCATGCTTGATGGTCTTGTGTCCGCATCTATGAAAACCAGTATCCCGCCTCGCGCCCGCGCCGCGCCCGCGTTCCTTGCCCTGCTTACGCCGCGCCGCCGCTCCATGATCACCTTTGCGTGCCTTCGCGCGATTTCCCGCGTCCTGTCCTTGCTGCCGCCGTCCACCACTATCGTCTCGAAGTCCTTGAAGCTCTGGCGCGCCAGCCCTTCCAAAGAACACTCTATGTACTTCTCCTCGTTTAGCGCAGGTATAATCACAGATATTGCTGGCGCATTGCTCTCCATCACAGGGATTGCTCTGGAATGGTTAAAATACGTGACGATGCCTGCAGCCGGGCCGGTAGCGTCCTCTTTACGCGCGCGGCATGTGGAAGGACCCTGAAAAGAGTCACTCCTCTGCTTCGAAGCTCGCTTCTCCTGTAGCGCCTGCTTGTCCGCCGGAGCCCTTCTCCACCACGCCTATCTTGCCGAACTTTCCAGTGGAAAGCTGCGGCGTGCCCCTGAACTCGTTAACGTAGCCGTTTGAGATCTCGACCGTGTCTCCAACGTCCACCGAATCGATGTCGTCGCCCCATAGCGACATTGCAATTGAGCCAGTGTCATCCTGCAGGGTTATGTCCGCGACACTCAGCCTCTTGCCATATTTCGTGACAACTTCCCTCGGGTCGCCCTTCTGAACTACCTTCGCCTGCAGCGTCACGTTGCTCGCTCCTACTTTTAGATCGCTTATTTTCATGCGTACACCTGGAACTCAAATAGAGTATGAACCTTATGCGCAGAAAGTTATTTAATACAGTATGCACTTCTTCCGTTATTCTAGCGGCTCTGTGCGTATCTGTGTATACCGGTGCCTATACGCCGGGAAAGTTTTCGCGCACCCACTTCACGACAGCCTTAGCATCTCCGTCTGTTCGGACTAAGGATTTGAGCTGCTTCTCGACATGAGACACCTCGGCCTCTGGTTGTGCGCCTACGCGCCGCAGCACAGTTCTAATGCATTCGATAAGCTCGTCGGGATGGAACGGCTTGGCAACATGGTCGTCTGCACCGAGCTTCGGGCCTTTTATCCTCTCGTCATTACCATCTCTTGCGCTTAGCATGGTGGCTGGGATGTTGGAATGCGCCAGGAGCTTCGTGAGCGTCTCGCAGCCGCCCATCACAGGCATCATGACGTCCATGACGACGATATCTGGATGCTGGGACTCTGCCTGCTCCAGCGCCTCAGCGCCGTTGGAAGCGGCAAGGCATCCGTAGCCCTCCATCTTAAGTAGAGCCTCGGAGGCGGCTGCAGGTAAGGTATAAATATCTAACCGACGCTAGTAATATCGTCCTTCAAGAGTAGTGTATATACTCGCTGGCATCGATGTTTCTGATTATAAAGGCGAAAACATGGCTGAAAATCAACTAGGCGGACAGCAGGTGTTACTTCTTCCAGAGGGCTCATCAAGGCTTCTGGGCAGGGATGCGCAGCGAACCAACATAGCAGTGGCTGTTGCTGTAGCGAGCGCGGTGAAGACCACGCTCGGCCCGAAGGGCATGGACAAGATGATGGTAAGCGACCTCGGGGACATAGTGATAACCAACGACGGCGCCGCGATACTCGATGAGATGAACGTCGAGCATCCCGTCGCCAAGATAATGGTAGACATAGCCAAGACGCAGGACAAGGAAGTTGGGGACGGAACGACGACCGTTGTCGTGCTTACTGGGGAGCTGCTAAAGGGCGCAGGGGATCTCCTGGAGCAGGGAATACATCCGACAACTATAATAAACGGCTACAAGATGGCTGCAGACAAGGCGAAGGAGATCTTGCTTGCGAACGCGAAGAAGGTGGGCGCGGACGACGAGCAGACGCTGCAGAAGATAGCGCAGGTGGCGATGGGCTCCAAGAATGTTGGCGACGACGAAGCGAAGCGCAGGATAAGCAAGCTCGTGATTGACGCGGTCAGGCAGGTCATGGAGAAGCGCCCAGACGGGACTGTCGTGGTAGACCATGACTTCATAAAGATCGAGAAGAAGGCCGGCGGCGGAGTCAACGACACAGCGCTCATAAACGGCGTCCTCATAGACAAGGAGGTCGCGCATCCGGGCATGCCCAAGTCGATAAGCAACGCCAAGATCGCGCTGCTCGACCTCGCCCTTGAGATTGAGAAGACCGAGACGGACGCAAGGATAGAGATAACCTCGCCGAACCAGATGCAGGAGTTCCTGCAGCAGGAGGAGCACATACTCAAGGACATGGCCGAGAAGATATCGAAGAGCACGGCCAAGGTCATCTTCACCCAGAAGGGCATAGACGACGTGGCTCAGCACTTCCTTTCCAAGCTGGGCATAATGGCTGTGCGCAGGGTCAAAAAGAGCGACATCGAGAAGCTCGCGCGGGCTACGAAGGCGAAGATAGTCACGAGCCTGGACGACCTCTCGGAGAAGGACCTAGGCTTTGCCGGGCTTGTGGAAGAGCGCAAGATCAGCGGCGAGCAGATGGTCTTCGTGGAGAAGTGCAAGGATCCGAAGAGCGTGACGATATTCATACGCGGAGGCACGCAGCAGGTCGTGGACGAGGCCGAGAGGTCCATAGTCGACGACATCGGCGCGGTGTCAAGCGTCATAGAGCGCGGCTACTACGTCATCGGCGGAGGCAGCATAGAGATGGACCTCGCCAACGGCATGAGGAACTACGCAGCGGACGTGGGAGGCAGGGAGCAGCTTGCGATACAGAAGTTCGCGGACGCGCTCGAATCCGCTGTGCCCAAGACGCTGGCGGAGAACGCGGGCATGGACGCCATAGACACCATAGTGCAGCTCAGGAGCAAGCACAAGAGCAAGGAGGGCAGCCCGTTCGGCGTCGACGTGATAAGGAACACGATAAACGACATGGGCAAGCTGGGCATCATAGAGCCCCTCAAGATGAAGGAGCAGGTGATAGAGAGCGCCAGCGAAGCCGCGGAGATAATCATGCGCATAGACGACATGATAAGCGCGAAGGGGAAGGCACCCATGGGGCCTCGCGGCCCCGGCGAGATGGGTGGTGAGGAGTGACTCTTGCTAGATTGGGTTGATTCTGAGATGCACGCGATAATAGTTGCAGGAGTCCCTGGCGCAGGAAAGACCACCATCATGGACAACGTTGCGAAGAGCAACAACTACAAGTTCGTCAATGTAGGGGATATGATGATGACGCTCGGGAAGGAGCGGGGGTACTTCACGGAAAGGGACAGGATGCGCTATTTCACGAACCTGATCAGGAAAGAGCTCGTGCATGAGGTGTTTGAGAGCATATCGAAGATGGAGGGCAACATAGTGGTAGATACCCATGCAAGCGTCGAGGAGCACGGCAGGTACATGCCGGGCCTGCCTACTGACGCAGTCGAGCCGATAAAAGACTCGCTCCTGGCGCTGGTTTGCATAGACGCGACAACGCAGGAGATTATGGAAAGGCGCATGAAAGACACTACGAGGCAGCGCGAGGTCGAGACTGCGGAAACGATAGACGTGCAGAGGATAATAAACATCTCGGTGCTGTCCGCGATGTCGCTGACGTACGACGTGCCGCTGTTCGTGGTGCCCAACGAGGAGGGCAAGATAGACCTGAGCGTTGATATATTCAAGAAGTACATTGCGGACATATTCAGTGAATCGAGATGACCCTTTCAATGGCGGCTGAGCTTGCCGTGTTCGGGATTGCGGCGGCATACACCCTCGCGTCCATAGCGCTGCAGAGGAGGCTTGCGGATCCCAAGAAGCAGAGGGAGATACAGTACACGCTCAGCGCGCTGTCCCGGGAACTGAACGCGATGGCGAAGAGCAACGCCACGCAGGAGGCGATGAAGGCGAAGCAGCAGGAGCTCATGCCGCTCATGTCGAAGAGCATGATGTCGCAGTTCAAGCCCATGTTCGTGATACTGCCCATCTTCCTGGTGCTTTATTACTGGATACTGCCTTCTGTGCCCGCGTGGTTCCCGGCGCTGTTCGGGGTGGACGGCGCCAAGTCCGTGCAGAGCTTCTTCTTCATGGTCGTTTTGGTTATGGGGTTCGCCGCCTCGGTAGCAGTCATGGTGTATGACAGGAAGAAGGCGAAGGAAGAGATGAAGGAGCGCGAGGTCGCGCCTAGCGCAAGCAATGCGAGGAATCCTACATAGGTGTTACGATTCCAGCCCCAAGACACCGATCAAAAAGCTACAGGGAAGTGCAGCGCGTGACTTCCAAGCACAGGACGGTCATACACTACAGGAGGGCGAAGCCGTCGCTGCCCCACTGCGCGGTGTGCAGAAAGGAACTGCAGGGCATAAGCGTGAAAGGAGGGCGAAGCCGTCGCACGACCAACAGGCTGTTCGGCGGGACGCTTTGCGCCAACTGCACCGCAGAGATCATAGAGCTTGGAAACCGGGTCGAGCATGGCGAGATACGGCTTGACGAGATAGGCATACGGCAGAGGACCTTCGTACTGCAGCTAGTGTCGCACTAGTGAGCCTGTGTTGAGGATATGCATCAGCGGCCTGAGCGCGAGTGGCAAAACCACAATAGGCAACGCGCTGGCCAAGGAGCTGGGCATAATGCACATCACGAAGGTCAACATCAAAACCTACAAGCGGTTCGTCCGCGAGAACGGAGGCCCGGGAGAGGCAAGCAGGAAGATACGGGCGGAAACCTCAGACGCGAGGTATGCCAAGGATTTCGACAGGGAGGTGATAGAGCTCGCGAAGAGGAACAACTGCGTCGTTACCACGTGGCTCGGCCCGTGGACCGTAAAGAACGCCACGCTGAGGGTGTGGCTGAACACCGGCTTCGAGGAGCGGGCGAGGAGGCGCGCTGTCGGGAAGCGCATAAGCATGCGGCTGGCGAAGAAGCAGATGATGGAGAAGGACACCGTCGCGATAAGGAATTTCAAGGAGGTCTACGACATAGATATCATGGACCACAGCATATTCGACATAGAGATAAATACGGAGAAGTTCACAAGGAAAGAGGAGGTCGCAATGATAGCGATGCTTGCGCTTGGAAAGGAAAATGGTAGATTTAGATGACGAACGCTCTTTTGCAGGTAGGCAGGGTCTGCGTGAAGAAGTACGGCCGCGACGCTGGAAGCAGGGCGGTGATAACGAAGCTTCTGGACGGAAACTTTGTTGGGATAATCACGGCCAAGAGGCCGAAGGAACGGCGCTGCAATGCGGCGCACCTCGAGTTCCTTGACGAGGTCATAGACGCGAGCAACAAGGAGCTCGTGAACAGGACCCTGGGAGTAGAGCAGAAGAAGCCTACTGCTGCCCGTTGAGCAGATCCAGGACGGCATTCAGGACCTTGTCCTTGCTTGCGTCGTCGCTCAGCATTTCGAATAGCTTCTGGGGATGTGCTCCCTCGAATTTCTTCTCCCTCAGCTTTTCTGAGAGAATGCCAAGCCCGCGCTCCTTTACGCTCATGTCTCCGAACTTCCCGTCCCTGACCGCGTCGGCGCTGCTCTCCATCTCGGGGCTGGTCAGGCCGGAGCTGTCCACGCTCACGGTTGCCTTGCCTGCGTATTTTATGGACAGAGCGCGCAGATCCAGGTCCGCGCCCGTAAAGCCGTCCTTTATCATGCCATCCACGTCGAGCCTTATCAAGGGCATGCCGCCTCCTTCGCGAAGCGTTGCCTCTATGGCGCGCTCGCACGCCGCTCTGACCTCTTCTGGGGCTGCGGATTCGAAGCTGAGCTTCTTAACCACGAAACGTCGCGAGTTGATGTGCTCAAACGTGTGCGAATAAGTGGAAGTGTCGAACACGATGAAGCCTTTCCGCTCCTGCTCGGCTTCCTTCAGCTGCGTCAGCACCGTGCTACCGGGGACAAGAAGCTTCTTTCCGTGTATCTCGGCCTCTGCCTTGCTGTGTATGTGCCCGCACAGATACAAATCGAAGCCTTCCGGAAGGTCCTGGTAGCGGATGAAGCGGTCGCTGAAGGGCAGCATCTCGTACAGGGACTGGTGGAACATGAAGATGTTGAACGCGCCTTCTTCTGGGGAGGGCTTCAGCTGCTGCAGCTTCTCCTTTATGTGGTCCTCGGACAGGCCTCCGAGCCCGAAGACTGCGACGCGCTCTCCGTCTTTCTCTATGACGGTCGTGGCCTCGCTCGTGTCTATAAGAAGGCCAGCAAGCGAAAGGAGGCTGAGAGGGTTGTCCTTGCCCTCGGAAGTGCGCTCGTGTGTGCCGGAGATTGCGATTATCGGCAGGTGGGTGTATACCTTGGTGCCGCTGGACCTGAAAGAGACTACCTTTGCGCCCCACTTCCTGTCGGATAATGGCCTGAACAGCCCTATTGCATCTGCTATCACTTCCGGCTTGGGAAAGCGCTTGTCGAATATGTCGCCCGGAAGCAGTATGGCGTCAGCCTCCGCGCTCGCCTTCTCAAGAGCTTCCCGGGCCTGGGACAGCGCATCCTCTGCAAAGCGTTCGCAGCCTATGTGCAGGTCAGAGACCACCGCGATCCTCATGCGCTCGTGAGATATTGCGCAGCAGAGTTTATAGCGCTAGCTCCGGGGGTTGCGGCCCGCGACCGCCTCGATGAAGCTGTCGATGAACGCCTGCACCGCGGTTGCGTCGCTCCCGTATGCGCCTGCTGCGCAGGGATGCCCGCCGCCGCGGCCCTTTATCAGCGGCGCCAGGGACACCATGGTGCGCCCAATGTGTATGCCACGCTCGCGGTCAAGTAGCGGGCGCAGCCTTGCAGAGAAGGATACCTCGGTCCTGCCTACAGAATAGAAGAGCGCCGCGTCGGCGCCGACCTTTATCGCGTCATCCGCCGCGATGTTAGCGTGGAAGCTCTTGCCTATAGAGAAGACCAAGCCGCCTTTTATCGATACGTCTGAGTGGAACAGGTCCTTCATCGCATCGAGCCGGTTCTCCGGAGCAGGCGTGCGGCGCATGTCGGACAGCAGGGTCTGGTAATCCTTCTTGGCGATCTTGAGAAGCTCGCCTATCTGCGTGAATGTGTAGGGCGTAGAGTTCCTGAATTCGGCCGAATCCGAGACTATTCCGGATGCGAGGAGCTCCGCTGTCTTGCCGTCCAGGGCGAAGGCGAGCGACTTCAGGATGTCGAACACTATGCTTGACGTTGAGGTGTAGGATTCGTCCTCGAACGCGAGGATAGAGCCTCTTGGAAGGTTCTGGGGGGCATGGTGGTCGATTATCAGTGTCTCCTTGGCCGTGGCGGACAGCTTCTCTTTGAACGAGCCGCAGTCCTCGAAATTGTTGACGTCGACCAGGATTATCAGTTCCGCGTCCTTGTCGAAGGAGGTCGTCACGGAAGCCGAATGGAAGCCGAGTCTGTCCAGGGCGTGCTTAGAGTTTGAGGTTATGAAGTCGGGAGTCGCTATTGTGGAATGGGGGAAGTATTCGGAGAGGGAGAACGCGGACGCGACCGAGTCCGTGTCGCCTATGGAATGGAACGTTATCATGACGCGCGAATTCCTGTGCGATTCAATCGTGCGCTTCAATTCTTCAAAATCGAGGGCGCGCATCCTATCAGGCTTGCTTTAGCGCCTTAAGAGCCTCTGTTATGGTGCTCCGGAGCGCCTGCTCCTTCTTTGAGAGCTCGTCGTACTGCTTGCCCACTATGCCCAGGCGCATGTCCGTGGTCTCCTGCTTCTCCTTCATGTCATTGAGCGCCTTGTCCTTGCTTACCTCGACCATCGCGCCGCCTACCGCAAGGTACAGCTTGCCCGTGCTCTTCTCTATCTCAGCGAGCGCCTGCCTGTATTCGTCGCGCTGGGCGGTAAACTGCTCCTTCTGTATCGCAAGGGACTGCAGCTGCTCTTGGAGCATCTGGTACTCTTTCGTCACCTTCTCCAACTGATCCCTGTCCATGGTAGTGTATGCGCACCAAAAGCTATATAGGAGAGCTTTTGAATCGGAGGCGATAGCTTGTGACATACTCCCACCCCTGAAGGGTGTGGGCTTCTTGGTTCAGCGACGTATTTCTCATACCTCTCCCCAAGCGTTACTTCCCGTCTGCCCGACGGTAGCTTTCTCAGATACTTCGAACACCATACAAAATGATAACCCATGAAATGGACACTTGTTTCTGAAGCGTTATATCCTTTTGGCATGATAATATGTGGACACACTGTTTTATAT
>CAYNNI010000032.1:0-6808 GCA_964398805.1 Microcaldota archaeon
TGAGATCCTGAGTCCGTTTCCAACGCCGCATCAAGCAGCGCTTGCTGCTTGCGCTTTTTACACTAAGGTGATTGAATGTCAACATTGGGGGCCGGAAAAGGAAACCGAAAAGCGGCAGGCGCCAGTTTGGGCAGCATCGAAGCCGAATCTACGTTTAGCATATACGGCAGTACTATCGGGGTAACTGCGCACACCGAGAAAGGAAGGACGCTTCTTGAGGACGGGAAGCTGCTCAGAAACGGCAGCGGGCCCGTCCTTGCGAGCAGGGCACGGAAAAGGCAGGACACCGTGCTTAATATTGGCGGTGGAGATCGGCGCTGGCAGGATAGCCGTGATTGCTGGACCGTGCGCGGTGGAGGGCGAATTCCAGCTTCGCGAGACTGCAAAGGCGATAAGGCGGGCCGGGGCGGACATGCTGCGCGGCGGCGCGTCGAGCCCAGGACAAGCCCGTACTCGTTCCAGGGAAGCGGCGAACCTGCCCTGCGGCTGCTGAAGCGCGTGGGCGAGGAGCTAGGGATGCCAGTAGTATCTGAGATAGTGTCAGAGCTGCACGTGGGGATGTTCAAGGATCTGGGCATAGACGTGGCGCAGATAGGCGCCAAGAACGCGCAGAACTACGCCTTGATAAGCGCAGTAGCTAGGGCAGGGATACCGATGCTGCTGAAAAGGGGGCCGGGAAGCACGGTCAAGGAATGGCTGTACGCTGCGGAGTACGCGCTGATGAACGGCAACGGCAACGTAATGCTGTGCGAGCGCGGGATACGGACCTTCGAGGACAGCACCAGGTACACGCTGGACATCGCCGGCATGGCATCTGTGCAGCAGATGACGCACCTGCCCGTTGGCGCGGATCCGGGCCATGCCGCGGGCAGGAGGGAGCTGGTGCCGCAGCTGGCGCGCGCGGCCGCAGGTGGCGGCGCGAAATTCCTTCTGATAGAGGCGCATTCTGACCCCAAAAGGGCCATGAGCGATGCGGACCAGCAGCTCGACACGCATCAGTTCGCAGAGGTCGTGCGCATGCTGAGAGGACGAGCTGAACGCACGGTCATTTCTGGGTCGCGCCGTCCATGCCGGAAACTGGAGCCGATAGTGGCTTCCCCCCGCGCTTGGCCTGCCTTTCAGTCCTTGCGCTGGCGAACTGCAGTGCGAGGTCCTCATCCTGCTCGGCCTCAGTCCACGCCTTTATGTAAGCTGCAACGTTCCTGAACGGCTTGGAGAACCTGTCGGTTAGCATGTAGGTGTTGTCCTCATGCTTGAGCAGGCCGGTCTGCACCCCGAAATCGAGATACCGCTTCGCGGTCGCGATCGGAATCTGCTGCGGAACCTGCTTCAGGCGCAGCCCCTTGCTTTTCTTCACCTCGAGGAGCAGCAATGCGAACCTGTAGGCCTCTGTCTCGTTGTCGAAGAATATCTTGGAGACCTCCCGCACGCGCACGTTCTTCAGCTTCTCCTTGAGCGGCGCATCCTCGAACTCCCAATACCTGATCGCCAACCAAGCACCGTATGTATTGGTGCTGGATATCTATTTATTCCTGATGTTGGATGCTGGCATGCCGGAAGGCCGATTTTGGGTTCGAAACGTGATTACCGTAGTGCACAAGAGTGTATCTGGATGCTTCTGCGTATATCAGATTGCACAATGCATGTGAATACTCTTAAAAAGGTTATCAGTGATGCATGAATCAGTAATCAGGCGACATAAATGGCAAAGAAAAAGAAAAAGTCGAGGAAGTAGTAGAATAAAGAAGGGAAAATGAGAGAGTAGTTGTTACTATTCTTGATTTCTTCTTTTTCTACAGTATTTACATCAATCCTGCAAATCTCTTCCTGATGCTGCGGTCGCCCTTGAACATGTTGAACAGCTTCTTCATCTTGTTGAAGTCGGATATCAGCAGGTTGACGTCGGCTTCGGACGTGCCGCTCCCCCTCGCTATGCGCCTTATCCTGCCCTCCTCATGCAGGAGGCGCTCATTCTTCCTCTCGTCCTCAGTCATCGACGCGATGATCACCTCGAACTTCTTGAGCTTGCCCTCGCCCTGCGCCACCACGTCCTTGGGCATGTCCGGGGCGCCGATCATGCCGAATATGTTCTTCAGCGGGCCCATCTTGCTCATGGCCTTCAGCTGCGTGTAGAACGTGTCGAAGTTCAGTTCCTCGACGTTCGCCTCTTCCGGCTTTATCTTCGCCTCCTTCACAGCATCCTGCACTGCCGAGACGAGAGCGCCTATGTTGGGTATGCCGAGCAGCGCGCCTATGTACTTGCTGGCGTCGAACGGCTCGAGATTGCCGAGCTTCTCGCCGGTGCCTATGAACATCACCTTCGTTCCCGATGCTGCTGTCGCGCTGAGGGCGCCGCCGCCTTTCGCGGAGCCGTCCATCTTCGTTATCACCACGCCGGACAGCTTTACCGCGCTGTCGAACTCCCGCGCCTGCCTGCCTGCGACCTGGCCGGTGTCCGCGCTCACCACCAGCAGCCTCTCGTCCGGTGCGAAGACGCTGGCCACGCCGCGCAGCTCCTCCACCAAAGCGGTGTCGAATGCGCTCCTGCCGCTGGTGTCGCATATGACGACCTTCTTGTCCTTGAACTTCTCAAGAGCGAGCCTCGCTATCTTGGATGCGTCCTTCTCTCCGGGAATGCCAAAGAACGGCACGTTCGCTAGCTTCGCGAGCATCTCCAGCTGCTCGTACGCAGCGGGCCTGGAGACGTCGCAGCACACCAGCGCTGCGCCAAGGCCGCGGTCTTGGTAGAACTTCGCCAGCTTGGCCGCGGTCGTGGTCTTGCCGGAGCCGTATAGGCCCATGAGCAGTATGCGCTGCATCTTAAGCTCGGGCTCGTAGGAGCTGCCGACCAGCTTGAGCAGCTCGTCGTAGACCATGTTTGTGATGTAGTCCTTGGGAGTCACGCCCTTCGGCACCGTGTCCTTCAGCGCCTTGCTCTTTATGCGCGAGGTGAAATCGTGCGCCAGCGACACCTCCACGTCAGAGCCGAGAAGCGTCGCCTCGAGCTCCCCGCAGAAAGCGTCGATGGTAGCGGCGTCTATTATCGTGGCCCTGCTGAGCCTAGCTATCGCCTGGCGCAGGCCCTCTCCCAGATTCATGGTTACCATTAGGATATCCTCAAACCGAATATAAATAGCTTTTTGGAGCATAAGGAATACGATGGTGAAACTCGTCATAGCGCAGTCGAACCTGACGCTCAGGGGAGGCGCGGAGAGGGTTGTGCTGAAGATCGCGCAGCACTACAAGGCAAGCATCTACACAGTAGAGTACGACAGGAACGGCACCTTCGAGGAGTTCAAGGATCTTGACGTCAGGACGATAGGCAGGGGCTTCTTCTCGAGGCTGCTTCCCTACGGCAGGGTCGCGCAGGGCATAAACTACGGCCTGTCCTTCTACAACCTGAAGCTTGATGAGGACTACGATGTCATAAATGCGCACATGGCGCCCAGCCACTGGATCAGGAACAAGAACGAGCGCGTGCTGTGGTACGCGCACACGCCGTTCAGGGACGTGTACGACCTTTACGAGTTCAGGATGCGCCTGAAGAAGTTCTACCAGAAGCCCGTGCACTGGGCAGGCATGCGCGCTGTGCGCAGCATGGACCAGAAGGTTGTGAGGCGCATAGAGTGCATACTCGCAAACAGCAACAACACGCGGTCCAGGCTAGTAAGGTACTATGGGAGGAGGGACACGTCCGTGCTCAACGGAGGCATAGAGTACGAGAAATACTCCAACAAGGGCGATGAGAAGTACTTCATATATCCCGGAAGGTTCTCGCCCAACAAGAGGCAGGACTACGCGATGGATGCGTTCAGGCTGTTCGAGAGGAAGGTCAAGGGCTACAAGCTCCTTCTCGTTGGCGCCGTGTCGAAAGACAAGGCCTACAAGGACTACTACGACCGCATAGTGGAAGAGGCGAAGAGGAGCAGCGCGATAAGGGTAATGCCCGATGTCAGCGACGAGAAGCTGCGCGACCTATACTCGCGCTGCACCGCTGTGCTGTACACGCCTGTAAACGAGGATTACGGGCTGGTGCCGCTTGAGGGGATGGCGAGCTCTAAGCCGGTCATAGCGGTCGATGAGGGCGGCCCTAGGGAGACGCTAGTGGAGGGCGAGACCGGGTTCCTGACCGGCAGCGAGCAGGGCATGGCTGACAGGATGGCCGAGATAGCGGAAAACCCCAAGCTGGGTGAGGAGCTGGGCCGGAACGGCAGGAAAAGGGTAATCGGCCGCTACTCCTGGAAAGGGTTCTTCGGGGAGTTCGACAAGCGGCTTGTGCAGGTAAACAAGCGCCAGGACCTGGCCTCGCTCGGGATTTGAATTGCGCATCTGGCATTCTTGCGGCATGAAGCGAAGGAGAATGCGCACTTATATATCTGGAAAGTGCAAGGTTCCATGGGAATATGGGCAGTATAAGCCGGGCGCAGCCAGGCATGGAAAGGGCACTGCGAAGGGACCATAAGAGCGGAGATGCCAGCGTTAACGCCTTTTTGAAGGACACGCTGGAAAGGTTTGCATCGCCCGGCAGACAGGCGAGCTCGCGCTGAAGTGTTGAAAACGGACTGCGCCGATGGAGCTGGCGGCTAGACCTTCTTCTCTCCGAGCTTCTTTTTCTCCTCCAAAGCCTTCTTCTGTGCTTCCGTTAGAGGAGGATTCAGCTCTATGACGTATTTCGACACGACCTTGGCGACGTACTCGAGCACGCGCCTTATGTTAGCCTCTGTATTGGTGCCGGTGCATATGAGCTTGCCGTTCTTGAACAGTATTATCTTCGACTTCGGCTCGAGCACCCGGAATATCGCCCCGGGAAACTGCTCCGGCTCGTAGTCCACCGCCTTCACTTCCTTCGAGAGAGCGTAAAGGTCTATTATTGCATGAAGGTCGGCGCTTACCACTATGTTCTGTATCTTTATCTGCGGTACTGTAACGCGCTTTGGCTGCACGGAGGCTGTCCTCGGCTGCTCTTTTGCGGGTATCAAATCACCAAACGTTTAATAGATGCTAACGAAAGGTATATATAGAGCGGACATGGCGAGCAGTCGTGATGCAAGAAAAGGCGTTGTCATCGTTGGCGCGGGAGTCGTCGGGCTGTCCCTTGCGCGGGATCTTGCCCTGGACGGCATCGGTGTGACCGTGTACGATTCCAAGAGGCGCGTCACGGACTTCGCCAACCGGGCATCGGGGATATTCTCCCTGAGCGGCCTGGATAGGATAGCCATACCCTACCAAGGGGCGACGGTCAACAGCCTGAGCGGAGCGGTGATGCATGCCGGAAAGGAGACGCTGCGCATAAAGGCGCCTGAAACCGAGGCGCTGGTGGTCGACAGAGCAAAGCTGGCGGAGGCGTGCATGAAGGAGGCGTGGAGCGCAGGAGCCGAACTGCGCCTCGGGAGCAGGCTCGACAGGGAGATGGTAAGGAGCATCGCTGATGAAAGCGCAGTGCTCGTCGGCGCGGACGGCGCCGCGTCGACAGTGGCCAGCGCCTTCGCTTTTCCGCCGATCAAGGAGTATGTGCTTACCTACAAGGCAGAATATGCCGATGCTGATGTCGAGGAGCAGGACATGGTGGAGATGTTCTTCTCCGGCGCTTCCCGCAGGTTCTTCGCATGGACGGTGCCCTACTCCAACAGCAGGGTAGAGGGCGGAATAGGAATCAGCGGATTCGCGAAGCGCGACAGCGCGACGGCGTTCCGGGAGTTCGAGGAGGGAAATCGGATGTTGAGCAACGCAAGGCGCGAGAGCGGCATAGCTGGCATGATACCCCTGAGTTGCAGGGGGGCAACGGTCAAGGGCAACGTGGCGCTCGTGGGCGATGCAGCAGGCCAGGTGAAGGCCACAACCGGCGGAGGGATAATATTCGGCGTTTCCTGCGCGAGGGTGCTCGCTGCTTCTATAGCCTCTCACATGAAAAGGGGCGCTGCGCTGGCAGCCTATGAGAAGGAGTGGCGGAAGAGGTACGCGACTGACCTGAAGCTGCACGCGATGCTGCATGAGTATTACTCCGGACTGGACACCCGGGGATTCGAGCTGCTGTTCAAGCTCTCGAAGCTCTTCGGCGCGGAGAGATTCCTGAGCAAGTACGGTAGCATGGACAGCCCCACCGCGATGATAAGGAACTTCTTTCTGCGGGGCCTTGCGGTCAAGGCGCACGAAAAAAGGAGATAGTCTCAGCGCAGGGCGCAGCCCTCTGTCCAGCCGCCCGAGTACGTGACGCTTGTGGGAACTCCGTTGTTTCCGTTGCCGCTGTAGTCGTTGGGGTTGCCGTTGAGGGGCCACCACGCGATAAGGGAGTCGAGCCTCACGGGAACGCCACCTATGCCCTCGGTGTATAGGCTCTGTATCTCGCTCGTGGAGAGCGTTGCGTTATATATCTGGATGTTCGCAATGTATCCGTTGAACCCGATGCGAACGCCTGCGTTGCTGCCATAGCCGAGTATCGTATTCGGCGTCGTGGCAGATGCGACGAGCATGCCGTTCTGGTATACGGAGTCCGCAATCCCGCTGTATACGCCGACTATGTTATACCATCTTCCAGTTGTTGCGGCAACAGGCCGCTCGGCTACCATCTCGCTGGACCATACCGGGTGCTCCGTGAGAAAATAGGGATCCTGGTTGTCGCATCAGGCTTCCAAGCCTATCCTCTGGTTGGTGCTCATGCCGTTCTCCACAAAGACAAGCGCAGGGCAGCCGCTGGTAGGACCGGAATATTTTATCCATGCGCTGAACGTCGCTCCGCTTGGAATGGCAGACATGCCTGCTATGACGCTGCTCACGCGTATGTAGCCGCTGCCCGAAGCCTGCGCCACGA
>CAYNNI010000033.1:0-7145 GCA_964398805.1 Microcaldota archaeon
TCCTAAAGCTCATGACCAAGGAGGCATTGGATCCCAAGATACTCGCCGATCTCGTGAACAACAAGGTCAGGGTGAAGGTCGTAGGCAACACGTCGATGCTTCCGCAGCCGCTCAGGGCGGCGCTTAAGAGGGTGGAAGCGAAGACCAGGGCATACGGTGCCCTCACGATAAACCTGCTAATAGGCTACGGTGGCCGCGAGGACATAGTGCATGCGGCCAGGCTTGCAGCGCTGCATGCCGTGAAGAGCGGAAGCAGCAGCGTCACCGAGAGGGATGTTAAGGAGAACCTCAGGACCGCAACGGTCTCCGATGCCGATCTTATAATAAGGACATCAGGGGAGAGGAGGCTCTCGGGATTCCTTCCATGGCAGTCGACTTATGCGGAGCTGTACTTCGCCAAGAAGTACTGGCCCGACTTCAGCAAGGAAGACCTCAGGAAGGCGCTCATGGATTATTCCAGGAGGCGCAGGAGGTTCGGAAGGTAAGTGTTCGCATGGCTTCAAGAAGAAGCAGGGATCCGTCAAAGTCGCTGAAGGCTCCGTCTATATTCTATAGGAGCCTTCCGGGCAGCATGCCCCTTTTCGCCCTGCTTGTGGTGGTCAGCGTAGTCATAGGCATAGCAGCCGTTACGCTGATGCATTTCGGCAGCGCGAGCTCCATGATACCGTACCTGGTGACCGCCGGCGCGGTGACCGGCATACTCACGATATTGATACCCTCGACGCTTACCGTCATAGCTGTAAGGGCCGCGAACAGGAAACTGAAGACTAAATACGTGATACTCGTAGTACTGATAGCGGCGGTCTCGTATGCGACGTTCATGCTGATAGGCGGCGTGGTGTACGTCTTCGCCGGGCTCAAGTCGATAGCAAGCGCGCTGATACTGGTGGGCGACGCAGGGATCTTCGGCTGGTGGTTCTTCGCGAACAAGATACTGATGGGCAGGAACAGGAAGGGAATACTACTGGCGCTGGTGCAGCCCACGCTCAACCTCCTCGCATACATACCGGCTAGCAGGTTCCTGTTCTCGATAGGCGCGAGCACCAACCTGCTGCTCGCGAAGCTCTACGCGGCGATAGCGGTCTTCCTGCTGATGGGCTACGTGATAATATACTTCGTCGACGCGCCGGTCAAGCGCAGCGTCGGCTTCGGAGGCATAGGCGCGTTCTCCCACCTGGTGCAGAACTGGCTATACGACATAAACATATCAGCCCCGTTCGGTGGCGAGAAGTTCGGGATGCCCGCGGACATAGAGACCAGCACCATTGTGTTCAAGAGCGCGAAGACCGGAGCGAAGAAGGCTATCATATTCGTGCCCAACCTGCACTACGGCCCGTTCGGCAGCATAGGCGGCAGCGAATTCCCGTACCTTTTGTCGAGGCACATATACAGGAAATACAAGGTGCCTGGCATAGTCATGCACGGCGCTGTCAACATGGACAGGAATCCGATATCCTCGAGCCAGCTAGGCACGCTGATCAAGCATCTCGATGCATCCGTGCAGGCGGCGATGTCGTCCAAGCCTCTGGCCGGGGTGTCATATTCGGAGGGTTCGTCGAACGGGGCAACGGTGAAGTGCATAGACATGGATGGCGTGAGGTTTGCAACGCTGACCAGGGCGCCCAGGATAACCGAGGACATAGACCTTTCCGCATCGATGCTGTTCAAGGGGCTGCTCGAGGGCAGCGGCTCACGGGACGCGATCGTCATAGACGCGCACAACTCCAGGTACGAGAGTGCGCCGAAGAAGGAGCTCGACGGCATATCGGTCAACTCCATATACGCAAACCATTACGCAGAGGCGATAAGGCAGATGAACAATGCTTACCACAGGCCAGGCGGTGTGCTGAGGCTCGGGGTATCCTCTCCAGACATATACGACGCGCTGGGAAGGCCGGAGGACATGGCCGCGGGCAACATGGACGTCATGGTATTCAGGATAAACGGCAAGGACCACGCTATCATACAGTTCAACGCCAACAACATGCTCCCCTCGCTTAGGGCGGCTATCGTCGAGTCGGTGAAGAGGGACCACAACATCGAAGCGGAAGTTTACACTACAGACACCCATGCGGTCAATTCGCTCAACCTGAACGTCTCGAACGTCTTGGGCAGGAAGACGAGGTACGAGGAGCTCTCGCACATGGTCGAAGTCGCGATTGTGGATGCGCTGTCGAACATGGAGGAAGTGAAGGTGCATTACCACAAGGCGGTCCTGGGCAGGTTCATGGTCTGGGGCACTGACATAACGAGCAAGCTGCACAGCATAGCAGGTTACGTGGTCTCGACAGCAAGGCTGGTCGTGCCTGCCTCCATAATAGCGGGTTTCATCATAGCCATCTGGGTAATATCGCTGATATGACGCCTAGCGCACAGGCGTCGCAGGAGTTGTGCGAATCGTATAAATAGGATTGCACGTCACAAGTTATGAATGAGTTAGATTACAAGCGGTGCGGGAATGGCCGGTTTCAGGAGAATGAGGATATCGAAGGCGGTGGCCGCAAAGGAGGGCCAGGCAAGGATACGCGGATGGATATACAGGAAGAGGAGCAGCGGAGGCAAGCTTTTCGTCGTCATAAGGGACAACAGCGGCACGATACAATGCGTCGCCGACAAGTCAGCGATAAGCGCCAAGGAATGGGAGAAGGCCGACGCCGCATATCTCGAGTCCGCGGTCGAGGTGGCTGGCACGCTGAAGGCCGACGCAAGGGCCCCGGGTGGCGCTGAGCTTGAAGTAAAGTCGATAAGTGTCTCGAACAGCAAGGAGCAGTTCCCAATAACCGAATACCAGAGCCCGGAGTTCCTGCTGGACGTGAGGCATCTGTGGCTGAGGAGCGCCCGCATGTCCAACATAATGAAGGCGAGGTCGCATCTTTTCAGGTACGCGCGCGAATTCCTGGACAGGCAGGGATTCTTCGAGATAACGCCGCCGCTGATAACCAAGTCGGGAGGCGAGACCGGCGCAGACATGTTCGAGGTCAACTACTTCGGCCAGAAGGCGTACCTCACGGAATCGTCACAGCTCTACGCCGAGGCGATGATCTACTCGCTCGAGAAGGTATACTCGTTCGCGCCTTCGTGGCGCGCGGAGAAGTCCAGAACGGTCAAGCATCTCGCGGAGTACTGGCACCTGGAACCCGAAATGGCGTACTACAACAACGCGAGGAGCATGGCCCTACAGGAGCGCCTTGTGAGCCACATGGCTGCGAGGCTTGTGAAGAGTGACCGCGACATACTCGAAGCTCTCGGCGTAGATGTCGCTGTGCTCGAGAAGATAAGGCCGCCGTTCAAGAGGATAAGCTACGACAAGGCCATGGAGATACTGCAACAGAAGGGATCGCATAAGGTGTGGGGCGACGACTTCGGCGTGGAGGAAGAGAAGCTGCTCACGGAAGACGAGGAGAAGCCGATATTCGTGCACAACATGCCGAAGGACCTCAAGGCGTTCTACATGCCGATAAGCAAGAAGGACCCGAGGACCGTCGAATGCGCAGACATGCTGGCACCGAAGGGCCACGGCGAGATAATAGGCGGCTCTGAGCGTATAGGCGACTACGACCAGATGGTGGCGCGCATGAAGGAGAAGGGCCTCGTTCTCGAGAACTACAAATGGTACCTTGATACGCTAAAGTACGGAGCAGTGCCGCATGCGGGCTTCGGTCTCGGAATGGAGCGCGTCGTAAAGTGGATGCTCAACCTTGACCACATAAGGGACGCGATACCATTCCCGAGGGTAATAAACAGGGTAGAGCCGTAACTTCGGCTCTGCGGTGCGCAGGTGCGCGGGCACATGCGTGAAGGCGATATGATGGTAGTATTGGGAGATTCGCTGATGTTGCTGCTCAACTTCGCGGTGAGGATAGCTGCTATCGCATCGGCGATAATATACCTGGTGCGAGCGAAGCGCCAACTGCGGATCGGGATTGCCGCGGCGATGGCGGCCGCTGCCGCCGCGTCTTACCTGCTTTCCTTGTATCAGGCCTACCTTGGCATGGGCGCCATATCCGGAGCGGCTCTTTCCGCTTCGGTGGCGGTTCTCTTTGCAATAGCCGCTTCGGCGTACTTCGAAAAGCGCCAGGCGCTCTATTACGCCCTTGGCGTTGCCGTACTGATGATAATCACATCCGTGCTGATAGGCGCGCCCCTCGTGATGTTCATGCAGTCCTTCTCCATGGGCACAATAGCAGGGATATTTGTGTCCATGCGGCACAATGGCAACAGGAACCACAATTCGCGAGCGCACAATAAGAAGGAAACCGAGATAAACCGGGACATATTCCAGATATGCAGCGGCATAGTGCTGCTGCTGATGCTGCTCATATCGTTCCGCGTCGGCGAGTACATCCTGATGGCGATAGTGCTGCTCGGATATACCGCGGTGTTCTACCTGCCGAAAGGCGCGAAAGCCACCAACCCCCTGTCGAAAATACTACTGGGGCTCGAGAGGCCGGAGACCACGTTCGGTTTCGGTGCCCTTTACCTTGCGGCCGGGGCGCTCATGGTCATAGCGCTCGTGCCCGATTTCAGGCTCATGATGTTCGGCCTGGTCGCACTGTTCATCTCCGATTCGCTCGCCACGATATTTGGACTGCGCATAAGGTCGCCCAGACTTCCGTACAACAAGGGCAAGAGTGTCGCCGGGAGCGTCGTCTACTTCGCAGTGCTTGCGTTAGTCGGCATACTGTTCGTCGGCTATTACTCGATAGCCATAGCCGTGGTTCTGGCCTTCATAGAGGGCGTCAGCTCAAGGATAGACGACAACGTCAGCGTCGCTTCCGCGCTTGTCTTGATAAGCGCCGCACTGATGCTATAGGCCCCTGTATTCCTGCTCCTGCTTTAGCCATGTCTCGCCACGCCCTAATGTCCTTCCTTGAATCTAAAGCGCTTTCGGGCAGGTTGCCCATAGCGAACCACCTATACTCATACGACTCTTCATTCAGCGTTATCCTAACGCGTTCGTCTATCGCTGTCGCGTATACGAAATGCAGCATTCCCATTCCCGTGTTTGGGTGCTCTATAATGCACAGTAGTCGAAGGTCCGAAGGCCTGAGCCTCAGGCCGGTCTCCTCCCTGGCTTCCCGGATGCATGCCTCGATGGAGGTCTCTCCGGCATCTATCCTTCCGCCAACGTTTCCCCATTCCTTGCCCTTATAGCTCTTCTTCTCATAGTTGCGCCTGACCAGGAGCACCTTCGAGTAGTCCCTGTTGAATACCAGGGCAAATACCCCTATGGTCGCCTTCGCTGTATTCGCCATTGTCACACCGCCACACACATCAATCATGGAATTCTTATTGTTTTCCTGCAGAATTTGGATCTGCTCCGACGTCAGTTATGCCTGCGCTTTTCAGTATCTTCCTCAGCCTCCTCATGTTGACTTCATCCGCGTCGCCCTTTTCGTTCCCCGGAGTCTCCATCACGAACGAACCGCTCCTGAAATGCCTGTTCCTGAACAGGGCCGTGAAACCCTTCTCTCCTATGTACCCTTCACCTATGTGCCAGTGCCTGTCCTTCCTGCTGCCGAGCGGGAACTTCGCGTCATTGAGGTGCACGAGCTTCAGCTTGCCAAATCCTATATTGGACTCGAAATCGTAGCACAGCGCGTCTATGTCCGCATCGCTGCCCATAGCGTAACCAGCGGCGAAGGCATGGCAGGTGTCGAGGCATACACCCAGCCTGTCTGATTTCACACGGTCGAGTATATCGCCTATCTCCTCAAATGTGGACCCGATGCTGTTGGTGTATCCCGCGGTGTTCTCTAGAAGTATGCTAACGCCCTCGTCGCCGTCCAATGCCTTGCCCAGCGCCTCGCATATACGGCTTACACCGATCTTGGCGCCCTCGCCCAGGTGCGAGCCCAGGTGTATCACAAGATGGCCGATGCCCAGCAGTTCGCAGTTGTCCATGTTCTGCTTAAGCATGGTATTGCTCTTGGAATATATCTCGTTCCTGGGAGAAGCGATGTTGCACAGGTAGGGTATGTGGGCGTAGGGTACTATATCGTACTCGGCCGTGTGCCCCCTGAAGCTCTCCGCGTCGCCCTCCTTTGGCCTGTTCTGCTTCCAGCTCCTGCTGCTGGCCGTGAACATCTGGAACGCGGTGTATCCCCCTGCCTTGGCCGCGAGCACGGCGTTGTCGACAGAGCCCGCAATTGACATGTGGAAGCCTATCCTCATCATTCTATGCGCCTGCGCTTTTGCCGTCGTAAAAACGGGCGTGCCACTAATCATAGGAATTGCAACCTATTTAAAAAGGTCACTTGCCAAAGGTTGGTTGCACATTTTTTCAGGGGTGAAATCTTGGCAAAAACTAAACCATGCAGAGGAATCAGTCTCTATGACGTTGAGCAGTTCTTCAGGGATGCCGGTGCCGAACGGATAAACGAGAACGCGGTTAAGAAGCTAAAGACGGCTCTGGAGGAAACGGCGCGCGAGATTCTCGAGAGCGCGCTCGTGTACGCTAATTATGCGGGAAGGCGAAGCCTGGTGAAGAAGGAGGATATCATGTTTACCGCTCCGTCGATGGAGCTCGTAAGGCACAGGCGCCTGTCAATGGCGCGGTCCCGATCCTCGAGGCCGGGACATCTGCAGCAGCCGCATACAACCGAAGTCGATAAGCAGGAGGCCGAAAACTCCCCTCAGATCGCCGAAGTGGCTCATATGATTGCTAGCGACTTGAGCCCGAAAGCCAGCAGTATGAAGAGTATCTCTACGACCCACATGTAGAGCGACACCTCCCATTCCCTGCAGCGCTTCAGGTTCATTATCAGGTGCGTCCAGCTGTAAATCTTCCTGCCGTAGGGCGGCTCGAACGTGCCGTCGCTCCTCATCTTGCCGAGATCCGTCACCTTGAACTTCCTCCTTAGATGGAGCACGAATTCTATTATCCAGGGCATGAAGACTATTATGCCGAATATCTCCATGTTCCCGAGGGCCATTATCACCAGCAGGGCTGCTCCGACCCCATAGGTGAAGCTGTCCCCAGGTATTGCCTTGGCCGGGAATATGTTGAAGAACAGGAAGGCGAACAGCACGGTGGTCAGCACGCTTGCAAGGAGGGCACCGATGTAGTTCCCATAGATAAGTGCGTAAATCATCAGTGCGAGGCTTGCCAGGAATCCTGTGCCTGTGGCTATGCCGTCGAATCC
>CAYNNI010000034.1:0-4698 GCA_964398805.1 Microcaldota archaeon
CTATTATCTTGTCCGGTTCGGAGTCGATGTTGGCGAGGCCGGAAGTGCTCCATGCCTTCTCGGCCATCGCGGGCCAGGAGTCAAGATCCGATTTCATGTTGAACCTGTCCAGCGACTTGATCCTCTTTGCGAGGTCTGAAGCCATGAGTGAGGTTGTCATACTCTGCGCCTTCCCCTTTTTCTCTTCATTTCTTTTTAAGCATTCTCTACAGGATTCGGGCGCCTAGCCCTTTCTGCGCACAGGGCGCTTCGCGTGTGCGGGCATGTGGCCCTCGCAGTAGCTGTCTTTGTACTTGACGGCAAGGAGTATTATCAGGGACATGAGCACCAGGCCCACGATCTGCAGCGCTATGAAGACCGCGTCAGATATCGCCAAGGCGTGCGAGAGTATCAGAACACCCGCCACGAGCCAGAGAATCCATGCCTTTATGCTGATGCCCGCAGAGCAGCGCTCGAGCGCGAGGTGGAGGACCTGCGGCACATACGCGATTGCCACTATCAGCGTGCCCAAAAGGCCGAGCAGTGTAGATGCATCTATAATGCGGCATCACCAAGTGCCTGCGTAACATTCGGGCACAAAGTCCTTAACTCTATCCTGATAGCGCCCTGCGCCGATAGCATTATTAGCCTCGCATGCGATACGCTCCAAAGGCGAGTTCGCATGATTGACTACATAGTGGCACTCGGATTCGTGGCAGGCACATTGACAACGCTGTCGTACATACCGCAGGTCATAGACCTCCTGCGCACGCGCGAGAGCAAGGACATTTCTCTTGGAATGTACATAACGGTCTCGGCAGGTCTGCTCCTCTGGACAGTTTACGGCGTATATATAGGATCGCTGCCCCTGATGGTGATGAGCACGATTTCGCTGGCGCTCGCGCTGAGCATCCTGGCCATCAAGTTGAAGTGCGGATAGAGCGCCGAATCTTCCGCGTTCTGCGGCCTACCGTCAGGCGACGAACCGCAAGTCCACCTTTTTAAGCATTCAAGAAAAACAAGCTCCGGATAATATGTCAATGTCAAGCGGGATGCCAAAAACATCACGGGTTTCTGGTTTCAGCAAGATGTCTCCTGACGAGAGACTGGACGTCGTAGGAAAGCATGCGGGACTCGAAGACAAGGAGTTTTCCATGCTGCGCAATACTGGCGCGCTTCCGCGCGATGTCGCGAACGGAATGACAGAGAACATGATCGGCGCAATCGAGATCCCTCTTGGGATATGCACGAACATCACAGTTAATGGAAAGGACTACCTTGTGCCAATGGCAATAAACGAGCCTTCCGTTATTGCCGCGGCCAGCAGGGGCGCACGTATTGCAAGGGAGCACGGCGGCTTCACGGCAAGATACGCGGGCTCGATGATGCGCGGCCAGATACCCATAACCGGCCTCGATGACGTGGCTGAGTCGAAAGAGCGCATACTCGAACACAAGCTTGAGATCATAGAGGAGGCGAACCGGCACATACCGTCAATCGTGGACCGCGGCGGCGGGGTGAAGGACCTTCGCGTGAGGCCTCTCACGACCAAAATGGGCGAAATACTCGTCGTTGAGCCCGGAGTGGACGTGCTTGACGCAATGGGCGCGAACGTGGTAAACACAGTTGCAGAGGCGATCGCTCCGCTTCTGGAGAGATACTCCAAAGGCGAAGTCATCATGAGCATACTCTCCAACCTCAGCGATGAGAGGCTTGCATACTCGAGCGCGACCTTCGACAAGGGTCTCCTCGGAAGGGATGGCATCGACGGCGCAGATGTTGTCAAGCGCATGCTTTACGCATGGGCGTTCGCCGAGGCAGATCCATACAGAGCGGCGACCCATAACAAGGGAGCCATGAACGGCGTGATAGCGGTCGCGCAGGCGTGCATGCAGGATACGCGCGCAATCGAGGCCGGAGCACATGCATACGTCATGAGGAAGGGCAAATACACGTCGATGACCACCTGGAGCGAAGACAAGGAGGGAAACCTCGTGGGCGAGATAGAGATGCCGATGGCGATCGGGACCGTGGGCGGCTTCACGGCGGTGCACCCCAAGTCCCAAATCAACCTGAAGATACTTGGCGTTGAGGGCGCGGGCGAGCTCGCGCAGGTGATGGTGTCTGTGGGGCTTGCGCAGAACTTCGCGGCCATGCACGCGCTGGTCACCGAAGGCATACAAAAGGGCCATATGCGGCTTCATGCCAGGTCCATAGCGATCAACGCCGGCGCGCACGACGGCGAAATAGACCGCGTCGCATCGATGCTCGCCGAGGGGCACAAGATAGACCTGGGGACTGCCATGCAGGTGCTGGCCATGCTCCGGAAATGAGGGCGCAAAGGCCATGCCGCCTGCCCGCAATAAGGCTACGGAATCGACAAAATTGAGCGCATGCATGCCAGTAAGAAACGCGTGAACCTTGCGCTGGAAGGCATTACTGCAAAGCAGCAGGAGGATCTTGACGCTTTCGTACAGCACGTGAGCGGGATAAAGTATCTGGCGCAAGCAGGCGGCAGGGAGTGGGATGCCGCAAGGCTCGTCGCTATAGAAGCGTCGATGGGCGGAGAATATGCGCCGGCGCGGGACCGTCCGAACTTCGTTCCGGAAGAGGAGCTAATCCAGCAGGACCTGATGCGCGCCATTGTGGACGCTGGCAGGTTCGATGCGTGGAAAGAGGTTAAGTCTGCTGTGCTTTCTGCCATAGGGCAGAAAGCCGTGCCCTACGAGGCGACGCGTGATGCGATCCTGATGGCATCGATTCTCCTTCTAGAAGACCTTCCATTCGCAGGCACGGAGAGATACCGCTCCCTGCTCCGAAAAGATATGGAGGTCTGGGAGCAAGGCTTGGGCACAATAGGAACTGTAAACGGCGTGCGCTACGATTTCGGAAAGGGAAAGTCCATCAAGGCAGAGTAGGCGCGATTCCAGATGATCTGCGGATATGCTCCGCCAATAACTGGCACCACTTGAACCTTGAAGACGCGATAAGAATAATCTAGCACGCTGCCGCATCCAAGTAAGGAGAAGTACTAAGGCCCATACGGGCCTTAGTGCACAGTCCATCATCAGGCGTCCACTATCACAGCCCTTATCCGGCTCTTCGTCTCCTCTCCACGCGCCATGTTGTGCGCCATTGCGGCGTGCTCCTCCGCCTTTGCCAGCACCTCATCAGCGCTCTCTGCCTGCGCACTGAATTGGCAGTTCATTCCGAGTCTTTTGCATTCGAATCTCTTCATGCTTATCACTGGCACTACCTTTTAACCAAAATATATATCCCTTTTTAATCTGGGACAAAAATAAGCGCGAAGCACTCAGAATTCCTTGAAAAGGAGTTCGCGCATCTTCAGCAGCGCCAGGTACACCTGGTTGTCTGAGTAGAGCCTTTCAATGATCTTGTATCCCAGATAGAGCCCGCTGATTGCCGAGAAAAGCACAAGCATATACGTCATGTCCCTGCTGCTCGTGCCTATGAGCTGCTGCACTATCAGAATGGTAACCTTCTGCTCCAGGTTCAGCCCGGCCTTCCTGCCCCTCTTGCGCTTTGGGATGACAGACATCACGGATTTGTTTATGACCGGCTTGAGCGCACGCATGGTCCTCTTTATCTGGCGCGCCCTTTCCTGCTGGTACGTCCTCCAATCCGATACCGGCTCGTCCATCTGCCTCAGCAGACTGCTCTTCTTCAGCGCTGCCCTTATGTCGCCAAGCAGTCTGCGAGTCTCGTGACCCAGGTCTTCCATATCCTTGAATGAACAGAAAAATTATAAATCGTTTTCTCTAGACGAAACAAAGGCGATGCTCCCACTGGGATTTGAACCCAGGTCCTGGGGTTGAAAGCCCCATGTCCTTGACCGGGCTAGACGATGGGAGCGCGATAAATAGTCCGCTTGCAATCTTTATATACCATCGCTCTACTCCTGCTTGATCTCCACCCTGCTGCTTATCTGCGGGGTGAAGTTGAGCTTGCTGTAGTCTCCGGTAACGCAGGAGAAGCACAGGGAGCCCACGGGAACTCCTATGGCTCTTGAGATGCTAAGGGGGTCCATGTAGCCCACGAACGCAATTCCCAGCTTCTCTGCCACCTTAGCGCCGACGCCCTCCAGGGCCTCGCCTGCGGCTTCCCTGTACGCTATCAGCTCCGAATGCGACGGATGGTCTATGCCCATGTAGCACGGGAACCTTATGGGTGGGAAGGTGGACATCAGCGAGATCTCCCTGGCGTCTGCGCGCTTCAGCATGTCTATGAACACCTCCGAGCTGGTGCCCCTGACTATGCTGTCGTCAACGACTATTACGCTCTTGCCGGCGACCATCTCACCTACCAGAGACATGCCTCTCGCGACCGCTTCCCTTTCGTTGGGCTGTATGAAACCCCTGAGCACCGATCTCCTGCTGTACCTGTCCTTGCCGAACGCGATCTCCAGCCCGATACCGGATTCGAGCGAGTAGCCGCTTGCTGCGTGGTATGCCGACTCGGGTATCGGCACGACGATGTCGCCGCTCCGCCCGAACTTCCGGAACATCTCCCTTCCTATGTTCTTCCTTGCTATCGCGACCTGAATGCCGTCTATCTTAGATGTGTGGTGCGCAAAGTATGCGATCTCATAGCTAATTAGATAAATAATCGAACATTTTAGGCATAAAAGAAGGTCTGTTGAACTCCACGGTAAGTTGGTACTTCAATGCTGGTAAAGAGGAAACGAACCTGTTCGATATT
>CAYNNI010000035.1:0-16069 GCA_964398805.1 Microcaldota archaeon
ATCTACGACGAAGGCGCAACAAAAGATAACTTCTGTAGAAACAGAAGTCACAGGATACGAGGTCATAGAGCTTCTTGCGGGAGGCAGGAAGATTGCGGGCAACCTGTCTACAGATGCGGAGCTGCAATCAGGCAAATGGCAGGAGCACAAAGAGTCGTATCCGAGATGGACGGGCACTGTAGCGGTGAACGCCGCGCCAGGAGTTGCGTTCGGAAAGATTGTGAAATACCAAAAGGTCGTTTTCGTGGTGCCCGAAGAGTTCCGACGCATGAAGGACACCGTGCTGGTTCTCGATAGTGATAATCTTAGGCTGGAAAAGCGGAACGGAAAAATGCTGCTTACCGGCAAAGTGCTCAAAAGTCATTCCTATCCTGAAGAGAACGGTTGGTATCTTGTCGATGAAGTCACAGGACTACCTGTCGATCAAAGCTCTTCCCGTTCTAATATACATGCCCGTTATCTATGGCGTGACTCTATCGCGCGCATAGGCCCTGTTGTCCGCGACTTCTACGGCGACGACGGCAGGCGGAACGTCGGCGTCGGCTACGGGCTCGACAATGCGTTCGTGGTGGCTTTCTCTACGGCTTCCGCGCCGCAGGCAAGTGCGGTCAAAACTGCTCCATCGGAGCTGGCGGCAGAAACAAGGTCTACCCTGTCAAGGCTGGAGCAGGTGGCGACCCCCGAGCAGAAGGAACTGATCGGCAAGCTGCTAAGGACATTGGAATAAGAAGGTTCGAAGCCCATCCTTCTTGCCTAGGTTTGCAAGGGTGAACGCCCTGCAAACCACGAACGTAATGTTCGTGGTGCAAGCCCGGGAGCCACACACTCACATACAGTGCCGGAACGCCTGAAGGTGTGCCGGACATGAAGTCCAACAGCGACACTGAGTAAGCGCCTGCCGAAATCGTGAAGCTGCGGTGCTGCCGCTTCTGCGGCATTTGAGTATGCGGGTTACCATTGCGGCCCTGTTGCCCGCGACTTCAACATCAACGACTACAACGACAGGCGGAACGTCAACGTCAACTACGGGCTCGACAATGCGTTCGAAATGGCTTCCGGGTTGCATCCTGGCAGTCATGGCGGTTTCGTGAAGACATATCGGAATCTTTATGCTCGGCTCTGTTCCCGCGATAATCTGAAACGCGCATTCATGACGGCAAGAAAAGGGAAAACGCTCAAGGATTACGTCGTTGACTTCGAATCTGAACTGGAAAAGAATCTATCCCTGCTGAAATACGAGCTCGAAACGTTTACCTATGCTCCTGCGCCTTTGACGACGTTCATCGTTCGGGATCCGAAAGCAAGGACGATAAGCGCGTCCAATTTCCGGGACCGAGTGGTGCACCATGCATTGTACAACGTCATAGCGCATATCCTAGAAGGCGATTTCATATACGATTCGTTCGCTAACCAGAAAGGCAAAGGGGTGCACAAAGCCGTTAAAAGGTTCGAAAGGTTCTCGAGGAAGGTCGGTTTCTGCTACAAATGCAGTTCTCCGGGGAGGCAAACTACACTTTTCCGCCCCGAACGCCTTGGCGGGTATGCACTTAAAGCGGACATACGCCACTACTTCGACACGATAGACCATGAAACACTATTGCTCATAATAAGACGCAAAATAAGGGATCCAAATGTGATGCGGCTGATACGGTCTATACTTCAGAACCACAAGATCGGGACGCCAGGGAGAGGTTGCCACTTGGGAACCTTACCTCTCAGTTCTTTGCGAATGTCTATCTGGGCGAACTCGACAGATTTGTTAAGCACAAGCTCAAGGCAAGATACTACATAAGGTATGTCGATGACTTTGTGGTTCTGCACAGAGACAAGAAGATGCTCGAAGGATGGCGAAATGAGATTGACGGGTTCCTGCGCACGAACCTAAAGATAGAATTGCATCCTGAAAAGACAAGAATAGTTTCGTTGGCGGACGGCGTGACTTTTCTTGGATTCAGAGTTTTCTACGACTATCGGCTCATAAAGAGAAGCAGCGCACGAAGAATCTGGGCTCGGCTGGAAAGGTTCGCCGAGAAATACGGCAGTGGCGAATTAACGCTGGATAAAGTCGGGCAGAGTCTGGCTGGCTGGGTTGCATACGCTAGATTCGCAAATACTTATCGTCTTCGAAGAAGAGTTATGGCGAGATTCGATGCTCTTTTCCACGATCCGAATTCCTCTAAGCCTATGCGGTATTTACGACGCCCGCCGCAAATATCCTCGGCGTCTGTTCCCTAAGGAGCAGAAACTCATCTTCTGGAATGATTGCAAGCGCTTTCTCCAGCTTTAGGCCCGCCGTGCCGTCCGCGAACGACTCTACGGTCGCTCTTGACACCGAGAAGTTCGATACTAGTGTATAACTCTTTCCTACAAGAACCTCTTCCTTGCTTATCGCGCTCACGTCAAGTCTCGCCCCTATCTTCCCAACCTTCTTATTCGGTTCCTTTGTCAGGAGGTCCCCCCTCTCCATCTCGCTCTCGTCTATTCCCCTGAGAGCGAGCCCTACCCGCGTGCCCATTCCGGCTTCCTGGATGTCCTCATCCTGGCTCTGTATGCTTCTCACAAGCACCTTCTTTCCAGAACTGTGGTAGAGCTCATCGTGCACCCTCACCATGCCCTTCGTGACTATGCCCAGCGCGACGACGCCTATGCCCTTCACGTTGAAGGCCTTGTCCACGTCCACCCTTGCTGCGGCTCCGGCCTCCTTGGGTTTCGCTGCAACTATCCTCTGCATGAGCTCCTCCCTGCCTGCGAACTCGGCATCGCTTACCTTGGCGCTCTTCAGCAACGCGTCGATGCTGCTGTCTTTCGTGAATATGACGTGCTTGCCCAGCAGGGAGCACGCGACAAGCATCTCGCCAAACAGCCTGTCAACGCTGGCCGTGCTCATGACGACCTGCCCGGCAACGGTCAGCGCCTCCGCTACCGCGTAGAACTTCTCCTCTATTGAGCTCGGCGCGAGCGCGACTATCACGTCGCCGCCCAGCTTCCTGTTGTAGAACGTGATGCTGTTCTCCGAGCCCTTCTTGCCCAGGAACTCCGCAAGCCCCGGGTCCAGAGGTAGCGCGACAACGTAGTTCAAGCAATAGCCCCTGCACGCTGCACATCAGGTTTATAAGGGTTTGTTCCACTATTCTATTAATATAGTCATAAGCAAAGCTTGAAGGTTTGTATATGCGCTTATATCCGGGCATTGTGTCTGTCTTGCGTGCTCATTCACGTCAGCGCACGCGCCAGGGTTAGCGCAGGCAAATCCTTCTGCTTCTTTATGGCTATCACAAAGTGATAGCATGGCAAAAACATACATAGACGTTGTAAAATACATGGTGGAGACTAGGTTCGAGGTCGACGGGATGGTCGAGAAGCCGGACATAATCGGCGCCGTATTCGGCCAGACTGAGGGCCTTCTTGGTGGCGACCTCGACCTGCGCGAGCTCCAGAAGAACGGCAAGATAGGCAGGATAGAGATCGAGACCGCGTCCGCGGGCAACAAGACCGGGGGCAAGCTGTTCCTGCCGTCCTCGCTGGGCAGGGTCGACACCTGCATACTTGCCGCTGCCATAGAGTCCGTTGACAGGGTCGGGCCGTTCGAGACGCACTTCAGGATAGACAAGATAGAGGATACGCGCGGCGAGAGGAGGAAGCGCATAGTCAACAGGGCAAAGGAGCTGCTGAAGACGCTGCTTACCACTGAGATACCCGACAGCAAGGAGATCAGCGAGCTCGTGGAGAGCGACGTGAAGTCCAGCATAATAACCACGTACGGCCCCGAGAGCATGCCCGCGGGTCCCGAGATAGCGAGCAGCAACGAGATAATATTCGTGGAGGGCCGCGCAGACGTGGTCAACCTGCTCAAGAACGACATAGAGAACTGCATAGCGGTTGGCGGCGCCACCGGCACGATACCTAAGACGATAATAGAGCTCTCCAAGTCGAAGGAGACCACGCTCTTCGTTGACGGCGACCGCGGCGGCGACATAATAGCGAAGAACCTCATGAGCGTCGCTGACGTGGACTACATAGCAAAGGCTCCGAGCGGGAAGGAGGTGGAGGAGCTTACCAGGAAGGACATAATAAAGGCGCTGCGCTCTAGGGTGCCGATAGAGCAATACTTCGCAAGGGCGAGGCAGGCCGAGGCGAGCGAGCAGCGCTCCGCTGCTCCGCAGCAGAGACCCCAGCCGCAGCAGTCAAGGCCAAGGTACGATGCGCCCGCCAGCGCCGCAAGCGCGCAGCCCGAGCAGATGCTGAGCCCCACGGCGATATCCGACAGGCTCCTGAGCCGGCCTGCCCAGCAGCCCATGCAGCGCGCGCCCGCAACGGGCGGGATGAAGGACATGCGGGAGGGCCGCGCGCCCGTGGGCGGCGCGGAGAGCATCCCCTCGATAGGCGGGGAGCCCCCAGCCGCGAAGGCGCAGGCCCAGCAGGACGACGGCCTGAAACAGCAGTTCATCTCCGCGCTCGCGGAGCTGCACAACACCCTGAGGGGCAGGCTTTACGATCCGCAGGGCAGCATGATCGCCGAGATACCCGTCAGGGACCTGCTGCAGAGCATCCAGGACGCGAGCGGCGCCTCTATCGTGGTGTTTGACGGCGTCATAACCCAGCGCCTTCTCGAGCTCGCGAGCTCTCGCGGAGTAAAGGCCGTCTACGCGAACAGGCAGGGTCAGGTGTTCCGCATGCCTCCGGGCATAGCCGTGTACACGAGTGAGAAGTGAGCGCCCTTCGCGCGCACGGAGCTCCGGCATCCACAGCAACGGCTAAATACCTTTGGCTTAGAATAAATATGGTTTGAATCAAAACCATGTGGGGTTGCGTTGCCTGAGAGCAGAACCTATGGGCGTCCGTTCATAAAAAGGGGCTTTGTCGGCGTAATACTGAAGCTGATGGTCCTGAAGCGCATAGCCATCGGCGAGGTCTACTCCTACGCGCTCCTGAAGGAGTTCAAGCAGCGCACTCGGCATTTCAACAAGGGGCAGGGCACGCCCAACATGCGCGGTGCGGTTACGAAGAACGACGTATACAACACCGTCAATGCGCTCGAGAGGTCGGGGTACATACGCGTGCGCGCAAGGATCGAGGGCGGCAGGCTGAAGAAGTACTATTCGATAACCGGCGAGGGAAAGCTGGCGCTGAAGGAGGCGCGCGGCGTATTCAGCAACGGGCTTCGCATGCTAATGCAGGTAATGCGGTGATTTCGCGCCAGGCGGGAACATAATAGAGATAAAGGGCCTTGTCAAGAAGTTCGGCGACCTCACAGCAGTCAACGGCGTGGACCTGAACATAAGGAAGGGGGAGATATTCGGCCTGCTGGGCCCCAACGGGGCGGGCAAGAGCACGACAATAAACATGATCCTGGGCCTTCTGCCGCCTACTTCCGGCAGGGTCCTCGTGGACGGCTTCGACGTGCAGAAGGAGCCCGACAAGGCGAAGAAGGAGATAGGCGTGGTCACCCAGGAGACCGTGGTCGAGCCCGAGCTCACTGCCGAGGACAACCTAATGATCTTCGGCAAGCTTTACCACATACCGGCTCCGGAGCTCAAGAAGAGCATAGACTTCGCACTGAAGCTTTCGGATCTCGAAGCTTTCAGGAAGGCTTACGCAGGCACGTTTTCCGGGGGCATGAAGCGCAGGCTCGAGACGGCGAAGGCGCTGATGCACACGCCGCAGATACTCCTGCTCGACGAGCCGACAACAGGCCTTGACGTCCAGAACAGGACGAAGATCTGGAACCTGCTGAGGGACATGAACAAGGATCAGAACGTGACCATACTTCTTACCACGCAGTACCTCGAAGAGGCCGACCAGCTCTGCAACAGGATCGGCATAATCGACCACGGCAATCTGATAGCGCTCGGCACGCCTTCAGAGCTGAGGCAGAAGATAGGCATGAGCAGCGTGATAGAGGTTTCTGCAGACAAGGACGGCCTCCAGAAGGTTGCGGGAGCCTTCAAGAAAGTCGGCCTCGAGCCTAAGGTGCTCAGCAACAAGGTTGTCGCTTCCGGCGGAAGCAAGGCCACCGAGAAGGTGGAAGCGCTGATGAAGGCGATATCGTCAAGCAGGATAGGCATACACGACATAAGCATGCACGAGCCCACGATAGACGACGTCTTCCTGAAGCTGACAGGCTCCGAGGTAAGGGACGAGACCGGCGAGGGCATTTCGAGAAACAGGATGCTCATAGCGAGGAGGCGGGGTGGCTGAATGGGGCTGGCAGAAGACACGTACACGCTTTTCCTCAGGGAGATGCTCATATTCAAGAAGAGCATAGCGACCAATTTCATAAGGGCGCTGATCTTCCCGATCGTGTTCATCCTCTTCCTGGGCAGCGCAGGCAGCACCCCCAAGAACGTGCCCGTGGCCGCCGTGAACTACGACAACGGGCTGACCGCGCTGAACTTCATAAACCAGATCCAGGCAGGCAGCAGCCTCAAAGTAAGCGTTTCGACCACGCAGCAGCAGGCAATGCTGCTTCTCTCGCAGGGCAAGGTAGCTGCAGTCGTGGTGATACCGAACGGTTTCTCTTCGGGAATAAGCTCAGAGGTGTACGTGTACCTGGACGGGACGCAGCCGCAGTCTGTAGGCATTGCAAGCAGCGTGATAGATTCCGTGGCAGCAAAGTTCAGCGCGCATGTCAATCTGCAAAGCACCCGCGGAGCGCAAGGGGCGGTCTCGGTGGTGAGCAACTACGCATACGGAGCTGCGAGCAACTACGAGAGCTATGTCGTCGGCGGAATAATCATAATGGTCGCTGCTTTCGGCTCGGTGTTCGGCAGCGGGTTTACAGTCCTAAGCGACAGGGAGCTCGGAAACCTCAAGGCATTCCTCACCACCCCGATAAATACGTCCGCGATATTCCTCAGCAAGATCATGTACGGCACAGCGCAGTCGGCTTTCAGCGCATACATAGCGCTGGGCATAGGGCTGCTCTTCGGCGCAACGATTGCCGCAGGGCTGCCCGGCTTCCTGGAACTGCTCTGGATAATACTCATCACAGGCCTTGGGTTCAGCGCTCTTTCTGTGGCTCTCGCCTCGAGAATGAAGCAGCTGCAAACGTACGCGCTGATAGCCCAGACCGTGACCCTGCCGCCTTCGTTCCTCGGCGGCGCGTTCGTTCCTGTAAGCCTGCTGCCGTCAGCGCTTCAGAGCACGGCCGTAGTTAACCCGGTTTACTACGCGATAAACGCGGTCAGGGACATAATGATACGAGGCCACCTGCCCATCAGCGCGTTCTTGATGGACAGCGGAGCGCTTCTCGTCTTCGCGATCATAATGACTGCGATAGCTGCCGTGCTCTTCAAGAATACCAGCGAACAGATATGATTCATGGAATTGCGATTATCGGTGAAAAAATGGCATACAAACAAGTCTTCTTCGCCCTGGTTGCGCTGATGGCGTTCGCGGGCACTGCCGCGGCAGGCCTGGAGAACGGCGCGCTGACCTTCGCGAACGTCTCGGTATCCCCCAATCCTGTGATAGCAGGGGAGAACGCCACCATAAGGTTCCAGCTGTACAACTCCTATGACTACTGGGTGTACAACGTGAACCTGCAGCCCACAGGCGGCTATCCGCTGCTGAACGTCTCTCCGCTCAGCGCAAGGAGCTTGGGAACCGTGAACCCCGGTTTCAACGGCAACTACCTCGACTACACGCTTTTCATACCCGCCACGACTCCTTCCGGAGTCTACGCTCTCACGTTCACAGCCACATACTATGCGCTTGCGTCACTAGGCGTTGACGTGGCCACTTCGTCGATGCCGCTCAGCCTGTATGTGCAGAACAAGCCCGCGATAGCTGTGGTCGCTTCCAGCGCGCAGCCCGCGGCACTCTACTCAGGATACAACCAGACTGTGCAGCTCGCGATAGAGAATACCGGCTACGGCACCGCAAGGAACGTCAGCGTTGCAATCTCGGCAGAGCCGGGCCTCAGCATCCTCAGCTCCGTGAAAACATTCCCCATATCGAACCTGACGCGCGGCTCTGCAGTGAGCGAGCCGATTCTGGTCTCTGCCGCGAACGCAGGCAGTGCAACCTTGGACGCCACCATAACGTACTACTCCTCGACGCTCAGCCAGCGCTTCTCGAGCACTCAGAGGATAAATCTTTCCGTCGCGCCGGCTGCGCAGTTCAGCATAAGCACCGACGGCTCCGCGAAAGCCGAGCCGGGAGCAACCGACGTGCCGGTGAGGTTCGTGATCACGAACACGGGCACGAGCGAAGCCGAACAGGTCCAACTCAGCCTTCAGAGCAGCTATCCGATCACGCCTGTCGCTAGCACGGCGTACATAGCGGACCTGCCCGCCGGAGCTTCTGCCAACACCACCTTCCTTGTGAGCATCGATTCGCAGGGCGTGCCGGGCAATTATCCGATCACAGTCTATGAGCAGTGGAAACAGCCCAACGGAGCGGTCAACCAGCAGTTCTCCGGATCTAACAACTACTTCATTACGGTCTACGGCAGCTCTTCCGGAGGGGTTCTGCTCTATGCTGCCGCGGCAGCGGTCATAGTTGCCGCTGCGGTAGTGATATATTTCCGAAGGACCATAGGTAAAAAGAGGAAGTAGGGCTTTTGAATGGCACCAGCCAAAGACATAGTGAGCGAGGCGCTCAACAAGTACCGTGTGCCTGCATGGATACGGCCGTACATACTCAAGCACGCGATGGCGCACCCGGTAAGCGCTGTGAGGTTCGCGCTGAGCTTCGTCGACACGAAGCGCAAGAAGGGCGAGGTGACCCGCGAGTACGTGCGCCTCCCAAACGGCCTGCGCTTCAGGATGACGTACATACTCCGCGTGCTCAACCTCTTCTACTACGGGGAGGAGCGCATAGCGCGCATGGCGGGGCTGTGGTCCCGCGGCGCCTCAGAGCGCAACGCGGAGTACGCCGAGCACTTCTCCCGCACCGCGGTCTCTGACGAGAGGCATGCCAGGGCGATAAAGAACCTCATAGAGGGGCTGGGCTACAAGGTCGGCACGCCCCCCGCGGAGCTTGTTTCCGTGTTCGACTACGTAGAGACCGTCGACTCGTGGAGCGACCGCATAATAGCTACTGCGGTGGTGCTCAGGAAGTCGTATGCCGACGCCTTCGGGCTTATGTTCTACAAGGTGTTCTACCCCGCGGCGCCGGAGTTCATGCTCAGCTTCGGCAAGGCGTTCAGGAATTCGGACGCTCCCTGGGAGTACGAGGAAGCGAAGCGCATCATAAGCGAGAGGCGCGTGCCGGAGGAGCACATACTGGAGCTGACGAGGGGCATACTCTCCCGCGTCTACTACTCGGTCAGCGCCAACATGCCTCTCGCGGAGCGCTCCGGCATCGAGCCCGAGATAAGGCTCCTCAGCGAGATTGCGATAGCATACCCTTTCCACGCCTTGAAGTCGATGGGCCTGAACGTAGACGTGAGGAAGGAGGTCGATGGCGTAAAGAGGAGCATTGCCTCGCTGAAGCAGAAGAAGGCATGATTGCGCCGCCGCATCCGCTTTCGTCGTATGTCGTATCCTGCACGCCTATTAACGTCGGAAGGCCGCGCTCCCAGTCACAAAGAGTTAAAAGGCTTGGGCTAGAAAGTAAAGAAGCCTGAACTCTATCAGCATACCTTTACACCTGCATCACATCCATTCAGCTCTCTTTTACTCTTCCGGTCAGGCGTCCGCATGAACGAAATGCGCCGCAAGTGAGATAAATGGAAGAAAACGGAATGGCCGTGAACGATGTCAAGCCCGAGAACATCGTCTACATCGGAAAAAAGCCGACCATGAACTATGTGCTGGCGGTAGTGACCCAGTTCAACAACGGGCAGCGGGAAGTCACGATCAAGGCGCGCGGCAACGCGATATCCCGGGCAGTGGATGTCACCGAGATCGTGCTCAACAGGTTCATGCCGAATCTGAAGGAGAAGAGCGTGAGCACGTCCTCGGAAGAGCTGACCAACGAGGACGGCACCCGGTCGAAGGTAAGCTCCATACGCATAGTTCTCTGCTGCACGTAGCTTCCAACCGCTGGCGCGGCGCGCGCAATTGTCATATTCTTGCAGCGTTTCCTGCAGTCCCTATGGCTGTTTCTTAGCGCGGAGCAGTTCCGTCGCGCCGACAATGCCCGCGCAACGCATGCTTGCCCTCGATTCAACTACGGGCAGCCTGCTCAGGCTGTGCTCTATGAGATATTTTACGGCATCGTCGATGGTGATGCGCTCCTCCACAAAAAGAGGCTTTCTCATCAATTCGCCTACCTGCTTCTTCGGATCGCCTGCGCCAGAATCAGAAATCGCGTCTTCATCGAGGACCCCCACAAGCTTCCCGTCCTGCAGGACGGGCATGAGGTCCACGTTTGCGTCCTTCATCAGCCTTAATGCGCTCCCCGCGCTGGTTTTGGGGCTGACAGCAACGAGATGCCTTTCCATTATCTGCGATATTGTCTTCAGGAAATCTGCCCGTAACCTGTGAGGCGCCACCTGCGCGCGAGGTTGCGCATCACCGCTATCTTCACGCCTGCCGTCACGCATACCGGCTTCTTGAGCTCTATCTCGAGCGTGTCCTTCTTCGCGCTCTTCACGTAGCCCAGCGCAGTCGCAGTCGCGACGCCGAGTATCAGCGGCTCGTTCTCCGCTATGCGCTGCTCCGGGACATCGTCTCTCGCGAGCTTGTGGTACTTCACCGATATCCTGCCCAGTGCCGGAGGCAGCTTCCCGACAAGGCCCACGGTGTTGCCCACCAGGCTGTCCGCCCTGGTGAACGAGGGGTCGATCTCGGTCGCGACCGCGATGAGACCCCCCGGCGTCGCCTCATCGAGCGCGTCCGTGCCGTTGCTCATGCCCTTTATGACCGTGATGACCGGCTCATAGCTGTCCTTCTTCACCTTCTCGTTCTTTATGCCCGGCCGTATCTCTATCCTGTCCCCGCTCCTGAAGGTGCCCTTTATTATCGCGCCGCCCAGGACCCCGCCAACAAGCTTGGTCACATCCGCGCCCGGCTTGTTCACGTCGAACGACCTCACGACGTACATCATGGGGTCGGAGCTCGTGTCCCTTGCCGGTATCGGGATCTTCGCTATGCGCTCCAGAAGCAGGTCGAGGTTTATGCCGAGGTTCGGCATGACCGGTATTATGGGCGCGCTCTCTATGGTCGAGCCCTTCAGGAACGCCTTTATCTGCTTGTAGTGCGCTATGGCCGCTTCCCGGCCCACGATGTCTATCTTGGTCTGCGCCACTATGACGTTCTTTATGCCCAGGACGTTTATGATCATGAGGTGCTCCTTCGTCTGCTGCATCGGGCACGGCTCGTTCGCCGCTATGACGAAGAGTATCGCGTCTATCACGCTGGATCCCGCGATCGCGGTCGCCATCAGCGTCTCGTGACCCGGCGCGTCGAGCAGCGATATTCGCATCACGGGCTCCGGCTTGCCCCCGCACTGCGCGCACGTGTCCTTGACAGTGTACTCGTTGCACTGCCTGCACAGCCTTATTATCGAGTCGGCATAGCCAAGCTTTATCGTCATGTTGCGCTTTATGCTCTCGCTGTGCCTGTCCGTCCACACCCCCGTTATCGCGCGCGTGAGCGAGGTCTTGCCGTGGTCTATGTGACCAAGAGTGCCTATGTTCAGCACGCTCTGCCTGGTCACGCTCGTAGCGCTCTGGTCTTTCATAGGCTGCGTCACTGCTTTTCGCCCTGCTTCTCGGGGAACAGCTCGCCCGCTGGCTTCTCGCCGTATTCCACTATCACAGCGTTTATCTGCGCGGTGTCCGCTGCGACAGAGCCGCCCCTGACGCTCGTTCGCCTCTTCCCCGCAACCCTGACGTTGCGCTTGAGTATCTTGGTCTTTATCGCGCCCTGTATGCCCTTCCTGAGCGGGAATCCGCTCATGTCGGTGCCGCCGGTTATCTTCAGCTTGTAGCCAGCGAGTCCGAACAGCCCGCCGTCGACCACGTCGTCCACCTTGTAGTTCAACAGCATCGGCACCTTGTCCGCATCTACGCTGAGCTGCGCGCTCTTGCCAGTCTTCGGGTCAGAATACACTAGTATCATTCAATCTACCTGTATATGTTCTCAGGCTCTTCCTTGAAGCGTTTTATGCGCTCCGCGAGCTCCTTCGGTATCGAGGGCTTCACTTCCGTGAGCGCAAACTCAAAGTCCTTCTTCGTGACGATCTCGCGCCTCTCCCTTATCGCGCTCATCCCGGCTTCCCTTACTACGTTCTCTATCTCCGCGCCCGTGTAGTTCTCCGTGGACGACGCCAGCTGCTCGATGGAAACGCCCTTGTCCAGGGGCATGCGCTTCATGTGCACCTTGAAGATAGCAATCCTCGTCTGCTCGTCCGGTATCGGGATCTCTATTATCTTGTCGAACCTCCCCGGGCGCAGCAGCGCCGGGTCCATGAGGTTGGGCCTGTTTGTCGCCGCGAGCACCACAACGTTCTTCATCTCCTGCAGGCCGTCCATCTCCGTGAGGAGCGTGTCCACGACCCTTTCCATTACGAGCGTGTCGCTGAGCCCGCTGTTGCGCGTCGACGCGATCGAGTCTATCTCGTCTATGAATATTATGCACGGCGCAGCCATCTTCGCCTTCCGGAATATCTCGCGCACCGCCTTCTCGCTCTCTCCCACGTACTTGCTCAGGATCTCGGGCCCCTTTATCGATATGAAATTCGATTCGCGCTCTGTCGCGACCGCCTTCGCGAGCATGGTCTTGCCAGTTCCTGGCGCGCCCACGAGAAGGACGCCCTTTATAGGCCGTATGCCTATCTTCTCGAACGCCTGCGGGTTCTTCACGGGCTCCTCGACAGCCTCCTTCAGCTGCACCTTCACCCCCTCAAGCCCGCCTATGTCCTCCCAGTGCACGTTGGGCCTCTCTACGAAGACCTCGCGCAGCGCGCTCGGCTGTATCGATGCGAGCGCCTCCATGAAATCCTCGCGCTTCACGCTGAGGCTCATGAGAATCTCGTTCGGGACTGTGCGCTTGTTCGTTATCTGCGGAAGCACGTGGCGGAGCTCTGCCATCGCGGCCTCCCTTACCAGTGCCGCTATGTCCGCGCCGGTGTAGCCGTGGGTAAGGTCCGCAAGCTCGTCAAGCTTTATGTCCTTCGCGAGAGGCATGTTCCTCGTCTGTATCTGGAGTATCTCCCTCCTGGCGTTCCTGTCCGGCACGCCGATCTCTATCTCCCTATCGAACCTTCCCGGCCTTCTCAGCGCGGGGTCGATCGCGTTCAGCCTGTTCGTCGCGCCGATGACGATGACCTGGCCGCGCCCGGAGAGGCCGTCCATCAGGGTGAGAAGCTGGGCGACGACCCGCCGCTCCACCTCGCCGGTGACCTCCTCCCGCTTGGGGGCAATGGAGTCCAGCTCATCAATGAAAAGGACGGAAGGCGCGTTCTTCTGGGCCTCCTCGAACTTCTCGCGGAGGCGTTCCTCCGACTGGCCGTAGTACTTGGACATGATCTCAGGGCCCTGGATGGAGTAGAAGTTCGCGCCCGCCTCGTTGGCCACGGCCTTCGCGATGAGCGTCTTCCCCGTCCCCGGGGGACCGTAGAGCAGGACGCCCTTCGGCGGGTCAATCCCCAGGCGCTCGAAGAGCTCGGCGTGTTTCAGGGGGAGCTCGATCATCTCCCGCACCTTCATGAGCTCCTCCTTGAGCCCGCCGATGTCCTCGTAGGTGACCGTCGGGGTGAGGACCTCGCCTTCGCGGACGGGCTCCTCCTTCATCTCCACGATGGAGTCGTCGTTGATCTGGACAATGCCCTTCGGGGCGGTGTTGATGACCATGAAGGGCAGCGCGCCGCCCATGAGTGCGATGCCGGGTACGATGACGACGTCGCCCTTGTTCAGGGGCCGCTTCAGGAGGCCCCGCTTCACGAAGTTTTCGATCCCCTGGCCGAAGGAGATCTTGTGGCCCTCGCTGATGATCGGGGCGATCGTCACGCGCTCGGCCTGCAGGACCTCGGCCTTCTTGACCTCGACCTTGTCCCCCAGGCTCACGCCGACGTTGCGGCGCACGAGGCCGTCGATCCGGATGATGCCCTTGCCCTCGTCCTCCTGCATGACGCGGAAGAGCTTCGCCGCGGTGGCCTTCTTGCCGATGATCTGGATGATCTCACCGACGTCCACCCCGAGGGCCAGACGCGTCTTCGTGTCGACGCGGGCTCGCCCCAGACCGACGTCGCTCTGCGGCGCTTCGGCCACTTTGAGAATGACCCTTTCGGGCACGACTCTTCCAACCCAACCGGCTTATATCAACATTGTGGGGAAGGTATCATTTCATCGGGTGGAACGAGGCCGAACGACGTCACGCGGTGGGCGCACGCCGTTCCTTGACTTCGCTCGACTCGTGGACGACGAGGTCCTGCGCGACGACCACGTCCACGTGGCAGTGCGGTCCAATGCGGACGTCCTGGCCCTGGACGAACGCCGCGGTCGTGCCCTCGATGTCGACGTCCTGCCCAATGATCCGCTCCGCAATCAGGTCGCCGCGGGACCGCAGGAATCCGCCGGTCATCCGGACGTTGATGTCCTGCGCCTCGATCGAGCCGATCTTGGAGGCCCCGCCGAGCTCGATGTCCACGTCGGACGCCTTGAGTTCACCTTGGATGCGGACGCTCCCGGACGAACGGAAGTCCTGGCCGTGGACGCTGCCATCGACCCGAAGGGACCCGCTCGTCGAGATGTCCTGGGCCACGAGGTCCTTGGCGAGCTCCAGCGAGCCGCTGACGTCGACGTCGTCGGCCTGGAGGGACCCGGAGATGCGGCTCGATCCGGAGGACTTGAAGTTCGAGCAACGCACGTCGCCGTCGAAATCGCAGGATCCGGACACTTTGGCCCCGTCGCACTGGAGAGACCCACGGACGCGAGCGCTGCCCGCCACCTTGAACTCGGCGGTCCGCACCGGGTTCCCCGTCACCACCCCGGAGCCGACGATCTTGATCTCCTCGTCGCTCAGCTTCACGCCGACGCCGGAGAAGTCCACGGAGCGCATGGCTTCGCCCGCGATCCGCATGGCCTCCTGGGTCGCGCGGGCGGCTTCCTCCGTGGCCCGTGCCACCGTCTCGTGGATAGATGTCTCGAGGCTCGGCGCGGGGGCCTGCGCGACCTCGGGTTCCTCAGGCTCCGCTTCGTAGCGCGCCCGGATGTCGAGGTACGTCTTCTCGGAGATCTCCCCGCGCGCCAGGCGCTCCTCGAGGTGTTGAAGGATGTCCTTCCGTCTCATTGGTGCCACCAGGTGTATCGCGCCACCGCGAAATAGCTTTCCTTCCGTGCCATGAGCTCGGGCGGAGTGCGCCATGCCCCTCGAGACTGGCTCTTCCCGTGCGGAGTCCGGACAGGGACCGTCCGACCCCGTGGGGCCAGGAAGGACAGGGCGCTCGCCAGGTACTGCACGAATCCGGTCGACTTGTTTCCGAACATGAAGCTACGCAGCGACGCCTCGATATTTATAGAATCCTCGCGGATAAAAATAACATCCTCTTCCCCGTCGGATTCAGCTTCTCCCGTCAGGGAGATACAGCCCGGGACGGAGGGGAAGAACGTTGAAGTAGGCACAACGGGGTTGCGGCGTCGTCGATGCCGGAGCCCCTGGAACTCGTCCGGATTGCGTCCTCCGAGACCCGGCGGCAGATCCTACGCCTCCTTCAGCAGGGATTCGACCACCCCGAGGACCTCTCCAAAAAGCTCAAGATCCGCCGCACCTCGGTGGACAAGCAGCTCCTGGAACTCTTCGAGTGGGGGCTCGTGGACCGCGCCGCGGTGTTCCCGCCGAACGGCCGGCCGAGGATCGTGTACCAGGTCACGCAGCGGGGGCGGGACCTCCTCGACCTCTTGGAGCGCGTCGTGAAGGAGTACACGAGTTCGTTCCGCGCGGACTACGAGCGCGAACTCGAGGCGCTCGAGGGCAAGCTCGCGGCCGGCGAGATCGCGGAGGAGATGTACTTCAAGAGGCGAAAGGAAGTCGAGGCCCGCTACGGGTCAATCCTCTGAGGGCCCGGTCCGGTGGCGCTGACGGGTCACCGCCTGCTCGAGCGACATCTCGCCCCTCGCCACGGCGTCCGCCAGGGCGGAGGAAATCGTGACCTCGCCGCCGCTCTGGACCCGCGACCG
>CAYNNI010000036.1:0-29002 GCA_964398805.1 Microcaldota archaeon
GAAGGCGTAGGCAAAAGACATTTTCTGTGCGAAAAACACCTGATTCCGGGAGTCTGGAACGAGACCCTGCCTCTTCTGGCGGCCTTGAAACCCTCAGTTTTGGTCATACGACGGAAGTATAACCGGATTTTCAACAGCCACGCTATCGCATAGGTCAGTTATATAAAATGTATCTTTCCAAGTTACCCTTGCACAATGGAATCTTCATGAGAAAAGCCAATATCGTTACTGCCCTCAGGATTGCGCTGGCGCCGGTCATAGCGTACGCCGTGCTGCTCAAGGTCAACCCTGCGGTGCCTATATCCCTGTTCCTGCTCGCACTGGTATCCGACGGAATAGACGGCCTTTTCGCCCTTAGCGAGATCAGCAAAGGCAGGATAGGCATGGGCACATATCTCAGGTATGCCCTTGGCGATCCCGGCGCAGTGAAGTTAGTGCTGGGCTACAAGCCAAAGATAGAGAAGGAGGCTCCTAACGGACCGCGGGTTGACGTCGCCGGAGACAGGATCATGGAATACTCCCTGTGGGTGCTGTTCACCTACGTAAAGATACTGCCCTTCTTTGTCATACTGCTCATCATCGGGAGGCACTCCCTTGCGGACGCGCTGATGGGCGGCCGCGGCACATCCTCAAATGCGAAGACGCGCTTCGCGAGAATCTTGTACACCTCAAAAATGAGCAGGCTGGTAGCGAACGCGCTCAAGGCCGTAGCATTCTCCTATCTTATGCTCGTTTACATATCGGGCTGGAACCTTCTCGTGGGCTACGCACTTGTCGGCATCCTGGTCGCGTTCGTGATGGCGCGCGGTGCGGCAGAGATATGCGAGTCGATCTCATAGTTCCTAGGATAAACAACTGTTGATCGGATGCGAACCAGACACAGCCACTTCGCCCTTCTCATCTTGATGTCGCTATTCGGGCTTATCGCATCCGCCACGGTAATCTACGAGTGGAGTATACTGCACACGACGCCGCCATTCTGCACGCTGTCCAACGCACCGATAATCAACTGCGCTGCGGTTTTCAGCAGCCCACACTCGAACCTCGCCATCGGCCCGTTCACCTTCTCGCTGGAGTATCTCGCCGCGCTCTGGTTCATAGTCGACATAGCGCTCGTGGCCACGGTGGTATTCGCCAGGAAGGATACCGCGCGGAAGACATTCAAGGCGCTTTTTGCATGGCGCTTCCTGGGAATAGTGATGGTGCCGTACCTCGTGTACCTGGAGCTGTTCCAAATAAAGGCGATATGCCTCTATTGCACGGTCATGCACATCGCGATAATTGCCGACTTCGTTGTGATAACGTATCTCGTGTTCTCCCCGCGTTCCAGCATAAGGCGCGACCTCACCGGCTGAGCCTCCCAGAATCAGCTTTATATCCGTTGCTATTCAATACCTAACCATCTGTGGTCGGTGCGAACATGCAATTCTACTACTACAGCCTGATCGCTGGAATAGCCGCCATGCTATTCTCTGTATTCGCAGCGGTAGTGACGCTGCGCAAGCCTGAAGGCACCCAGAAGATGCGCGACATATCCAGCGCCATAAGGGAGGGCTCCAGCGCATACCTCAACAGGCAGCTAGTCGTGATACTCGCATTCGGCATAATGCTGGCGGTGCTTTTTTACTTCCTCAAGGACGGAGCACAGATAGACCTCGCGTTCGTGGTGGGCGCAGTCACGTCGTACGCAACAGCGTACCTTGGCATGAACGTCGCTGTGCGCTCCAACGCCCGCACCGCAAAGAGCGCGGAGCGCGGAGCGAAGAACGCCTTCTTCACCGCGATACTCGCGGGCTCCGTGACCGGCTTTGCCGCTATAGGCTTCGCGCTGATAGGCATAAGCGCATTGCTGGCATACCTCACGCTGTCTCGCATAGCGATACTGATAGGCTTCGGCTTCGGGGCCTCTCTGGTTTCGCTGTTCGCAAGGGTGGGCGGCGGGATATACACCAAGGCCGCTGACGTGGGCGCGGACCTCGTGGGCAAGACAGAGCTAGGCCTTCCCGAGGACGACCCAAGGAACCCTGCAGTCATAGCTGACAATGTCGGCGACAACGTAGGCGACTGCGCTGGCATGAGCGCTGACGTCTTCGAGAGCTACGCGGTCACGCTCGTGGCTGCGCTGCTCATCGCGGCTGGCGTTTCCACATCCGAGCTTATGTTCGCCTATCCGCTTTACATCGCAGCCATAGGATTCGTAGCCAGCCTCGCGAGCATACCTGTCCTGCGCGCGTTCGGCAGGAAGGCAGTACGCGCCCTCTACGCCGGAATAGGCGCAGCGGTGCTCGTGGCTGCGGTTCTGGACCTTGCGCTAGCGCTAGCGCTGAGGGTGCCCCTGATAGGCGGATTCGTTCCGGTGCTTTCGGGGCTTATTCTTGCAATGCTTCTGTTCTGGGTCGCGGACTACTACACCAGCAGGAGCAGCAAGGCGACGCTCAAGATTGCAGCTGCCGCGAAGGGCGGAGCGGGCACAAACGTCATAGTCGGGCTTGCTGTGGGTCTAAGGAGCACCTGGATGCCCGTGATGTTCATAGTCCTTGCGATCATCGCGAGCTATGCCAGTGCCGGAGTGTACGGCATAGGCATAGCTGCAGTGGGCATGCTTTCCCTTACTGCCACCATACTTACCATAGATTCGTTCGGGCCCATAACCGACAACGCAGGAGGCATAGCGGAGATGAGCTCCCTGCCCAAGAGCATCAGGAAGATAACGGACGAGCTTGATGCCCTGGGAAACACCACCAAGGCAACGACCAAGGCGTTCGCGATAGGCGGCGCTGCGCTGTCTGCGACTGCGCTGTTCGTGGCGTTCGCCCAGGCGGTCGGAATACGCGAGATAAACGCGCTTGACCCTTACGTTACCGTGGGAATATTCATAGGCGCCATGCTCCCCTTCCTGTTCTCGTCTTTCCTCATGGAAGCCGTAGGCAAGGCCGCGAACCTCATGGTGGAGGAGGTGCGCAGGCAGGTCAGGACGATGAAGGGAATCCTCACCGGCAAGACGCGTCCCGACTACGCAAGAGCCGTTGACATTGCCACTGTCAATGCGCTGAAGTCTCTTGCGGTGCCGGAACTGGTCGCGATACTGGTGCCGATAGCAGTCGGACTCGTCCTAGGCAAGCAGGCGTTGGGCGGCCTTCTGGTCGGCATGATACCGGCAAGCCTGATGCTGGCGCTCTTCATGGCCAACGCTGGTGCTGCGATGGACAACGCCAAGAAGTACATCGAGACCGGCAAGTTCGGTGGCAAGGGCAGTGATGCCCACAAGGCAGCGGTAGTGGGCGACACACTAGGCGACCCGCTAAAGGACACCGCGGGTCCGGCTCTGAACTCTATGATAAAGGTCGTGAGCACGATATCTATACTACTCGCTCCTGTCTTCATGGCGTACGCGCTCATGTAGCGCAGCTGCCCCGTGCAGACTCCGCCGAGGCTGATATACGGAGTGCTTCCGGGCCCATAGAGCCTTATGGCATGGCAGGAGCTAGAGCGTGCACGTGGCGGCATTACATCGCTAACACCCCAAGCTGGAACAGTACCGCGAGGGCAATCGAGACGATGAGTATGGCCCAGCCGTACGTCATCAGGTATTCCATTGCGCTCTGTGAATTCGGCATGAAGGACCGCTCAGCAGAAGCCCCCTGCTCCAAAAAGGGACGAACGTCAAGCTCTAATATACTTCAGTTTAAGAATTGTCAGCGCCGCTGCCTTAGAATGTCTTCTCCTACCCTTTCCTTCTCGAACACTTCGTCGAGGTCTATCTCCTCTGTGTTCTTTATGCGCTCTTTTATCCTCTCCTCTGTGTACTCTGGGAACTCTACTCCGCTTACCACAATCATTACCCTGAGCGCATCCTTCTGTATCTCCGGCTCTATCCGGGCTCCCCACTTCAGCAGAGCATCGCTGCTCACCCGCGCGGCTACATCCTGGAACACGGTCTCTGCCTCCCTCAGCGTCAGGCTCTCCCCGCCAACGATGTTGACGAGCGCCCTCTTCGCGTTGGACAGGTCGGCGCTGAGCATCGGGCTCTTTATCGCGTTCTCGAGCGCGACGACCGCCCTGCTGGTGCCGTCTCCGGCAGCCATGCCCTCTCCAGTGCCTATCACCGCATAGCCGCCGTCCTTGAGAACGCTTCTCAGGTCTGCGAAGTCGATGTTGACCATTCCGGGCTTCGTGACCATCTCCACGATTCCCTTCGTGGCGCTTGCAAGCACCTCGTCAGAGACCCTGAACGCCATGTTGAGCGGAAGATCGGGCGCCACCGAGAGCAGCTTGTCGTTGTGTATGATTATCGCGGTGTCCACTACCTTCCTTAGCTTCGAGAGCCCCTCGAACGCATTGTGCATCCTGAGCTTGCCCTCGCTCGAGAACGGGAGAGTGACTATGGCGACCGTTAGCGCGCCCGCCTCTTTCGCCTCGTGGGCTATGGTCGCAACAGAGCCCGTGCCAGTGCCGCCTCCAAGCCCGCACGTCACGAATACAAGTTGCGCGTCGCCCAGGAGGTGCCGTATCTCATCCTTGCTTTCTATCGCAGCCTCCTCCCCGACTTTTACGTCGCTGCCCGCGCCAAGCCCCCGCGTGACCTTCTTACCGATGAGCAGCTTGCGCTCTGATTTTATCCTCACGAGATGGGCAGCATCAGTATTCATCGCCACGAGCGTGGCGCCCTGTATGCCTATGTTCGACAGCCTGGAAATCGTGTTGCTTCCGCTGCCGCCCGTGCCGACAACATAAACCTTGGGCTTTGCGCCCTCAATGAAGCGCAGTATCTCTTCGTCCTCTGCGCTAAGCACTTCCGCCATGAAGACTACCGGTCGAAATCCAATGAGGAGCAAAAGGATAAAATACTATTGCAGATTCCGAGGTAAGCCAACGTTGCGCGTCTGCCTATCTTCTTGATGCCATGTGCTCTTCAGCGAGCTCCTTTGCAGCAGCTTCGTATTCCATCTTGGGCTCGAATCCGAGTTCCCTTCTCGCCTTTGATATGTCAAACACCCTGTCGCTCGTTATCTTGCTGATGTAGTCTGGTATCACCTTGGGTTTTCTGCCCGTGATCTTGGATTTGGCAAGCTCTACGTGCGCCATCAGGCCCGCAACGCGTTCCGATACGTGCCTGCTCGGCGCATCCGCCCCCAGGCGCTTCGTCAGCATCGAAAGCAGCTCGCTCTGAGTTCTGGCTTCCTTCCCCGCCACCAGATAGACCTCGCCCGGCCTGCCCCTGTCCTTCGCAAGGAGCAGCGCCTCTATGAGGTCGTTTATGTGTATCCAGTGTATCCTGTTGCTCCCGCTACCAAGAATGGGCATCTTTCCTTTTTCGAGCTGTGCCATAACGTATTCGTATCCCTCCCTGAACCCCCTGCCGAATATGTCCGGAGAGCGGACTACTATTCCTTGCTTTTCCAGGACGAGCCTCTCCGCCATGAGCTTTGTTTTGCCGTAGAAGCTAGCAGGCGCGCACGGAGTCGCCTCCGTTATCGGGTTCTCCTTCGCCTTGTAGCCATACACCGCCGTGGAGGAGAGGTAAACGAACTTTCCAGCACGCGAAGCCTCTACGAGGTTCTTCGTGCCGTTGACGTTCACGTCGAACATCACGCTTCTCGGCGCGGTGTAGTCTAGTATCGCCGCAAGATGGTACACGGCGCCAGCGCCGTCCAAGGCCGCCTTGGCCACGCTCTTGTCCAGCAGGTTTCCTTTCACCACTTCTGCCGCTTTTGCTGGCGGAGTCTCAAAATCCGTTACCAGGGCCCGCACCCGCTCCCCTCTGTCCGCGAGCGCCTCCACGAGCCGCCTGCCCACTCTACCCGCCGCGCCGGTTACCAAAACAACCCCGCTCTCTTCTACGGTCATAAACGCACGTATCTGGTTTGCTCTTGGAGCTTAATAAGCTTAGCCTGTCGCGGCTGCCATGGTGCGGGTCTGGTACCTGCCTCGCCGCTCTATCGACCCGAGCCTCCTTATCGTCTTTCCGCTGCCCCCGTACGCCCTGCGATATCCGCCCATGAACCTCGAGAACTCCCTGCAGCCAATGGAGCGCTTCATAAGCAGGAGGTCAAGCGCCATCTCCTCCACAGAGCTGTTCGTGGCGGAAAGGCCGAAATCAATCACATAGGTGATTCCGGCTCCAAGCATTATGTTCGCAGGCGTATAGTCGCCATGCGCGATCCCTGCGGAATGCATGAGCCCGGCATAAAGCCCGGCATCCCAGGCAGCCCTCCCTAGCTTGGCCTTGTCTATCCCATTCCTCAGCGCGTCGCTGAGCCGCGTTCCTTTTATGCGGCTCATGTAGATGTCGAACTCGTCAGCAAGAAGCAGCGACGGAAGCCGTACCCCTGCGTTTGCCGCGGCGGCCATTGCCCTGGCCTCGGTTTTGGTCCGCTGCTTGCGCAGCGCATAATCGAGCGCCTTGACCCTGTAGCGTTTTGGCAGCCGCCTTTTCACAACGGCATCAATGCCCAGAAGCGTCGCAGCGTATATCTTCGCCTCGGCGCCCTCCGAAATCAGCACCATCCTTTCCATTCAAGAGCCACTTTGTCTATCCTGTACTTCTGGTTCACCGTGCACTCTTCAAGCGTATGGCGCATTCCTGCCCGCAGCATATTCTCCGCGACCAGCGCGATCATCGCGCCGTTGTCTGCATTGAACTCGTCCTGCGCAGCGCCGAACCGCACCCGGTGCTGCGCAGCCATCGACCTAAGCATCTCCCGAAGCCTTTTGCTCTGCGCCACTCCCCCGCAAACGATCACGGAGCGCTTCCCAGTCAGGAGGAGCGCCCGCTCCATAGCCTCGCATAGCATCGCAAACGCAGTCTCCTGCAAGGAATACGCCACGTCCCGCAGGGATTGTGTCTTGAGAAGCCTGAGTGCAGCAGTCACGAGCCCGGTAAAAGCGAAGTCCATTCCTTTGACTGTGTACGGCAGAGCTACGTAGTCTCCCCCTTTTGCCGCCCTCGCGACCTCAGAGCCCCATGCGCGCTCGAATCCGGCCTCCCTCGCGAAGCCGTCTAGCATGTTTCCCACGCCGATGTCGAAGGTCTCCCCATAGACATGATAATGCCTGAACGGCTCGTTCTCCACCGCAAGGATTTGCGAATTGCCCCCGCTGACGTAAAGCACCAACGGGTCCTGCACCTTGCAGGCATGGCTTGTTATCTCTATGTGCGCCACCGCGTGATTCACGTGGAACACCCGAATTCCGTAGCGCTGGGAGAGGCTGCGTGCGGCAAGCATTCCGACTTCGAGGCATGGCCCCAGGCCCGGCCCTTTCGTGTAGCCCACGGCCTCGATATCCTTCATGCCGAGCCCTGCTTTGGAAAGCGCCGCCTTCAGCGCAGGGCGCAGGTTCTTCGTGTGCAGCGCCGCGGCTTTCATAGGCAGAATCCCCTTGCTGCCTATGCTGTACATGCGCCTCTCGTTGGCCAGGACGCGTCCCTTGTCTGCTATGCCCACCCCCAAGGTGTGCGCGCTGCTCTCTATCCCGAGCACGGGCATGCTGGCGCCTCACGCAACGTCGATGCTGGAGTCCTTGTAGCCTATGCTTATCAGCGCCTTCTTCGTGGCAAGCTTGTGGTCGCCTTGCAGCTCTATGACGCTGTTCTTGGATGTGCCACCGCACGCCAGGAGGCGCTTCAGGTTCTTCGCGGTCTTCTCCATCTCATCCTGGCTTATCCCTTCCACGACCGTGACCAGCTTGTCGAACTTGGCCTTCTTCGTGTAGACCCTGATCTTGGTCTCGGTTTCCCTCTCAAGGACATTGCATACGCAGATCTCCAGCGGCAGTCCGCAGTTCGGGCAGATGTCCGGCATTTAATCCTTGGCACCTCTTTCTCTAAGCACTGTGTTTATCCGTGCGACTGTCCTTCTGATCTCGCGCGTCTTGACGATCTTGCTCTGCACTCCCGTGGATGCCGCCTTGCTTTTCTCTATGTTCAGCTCAAGGATGAGTTGGTCGCGGGCGGTCTTGAGTGCCTCGCTGGTCATTGCCTTGACCTCCTTTATCTTTATCCGCTCACCATCATATGCAGTAGATTCTGGGCTTTAAGGTTTAATAACCTTCGCGCGACCTTCGGAAGTGCCCTCCACGGGCCCTTTTCCGCCGATTCACGGCAAGCCCGGCGCCCTTCTATGACGCCGTAAATATGGTTGCGGGCAGCCTGCCGAAGCGCGCAGTTGGCTTTTTATACTCTCTACGCGCAATAATACAGAACGAAATGGCCCAGTTCAAGACCACCGCCGACATAAAGATCCCAACAAGCCTGATAGACCAGGTGATAGGGCAGAGGAAGGCGGTCGAGATAATCAAGAAAGCGGCAAAGCAGAGGAGGAACGTTTTTCTCGTTGGCAGTCCTGGGACGGGCAAGACCATGCTCGCGCAGGCGATGGCGGAGATGCTGCCGCCTACAGAGCTGGAAGACGTGCTCGTCTACAAGAACCCAAACGACGAGAACGTGCCGATAGTCAAGGCGATCAAGACCTACCCCCATGCAGTCCAGGGCGGGAAGCTCGGCGACGGGCAGGGGCGCCTGCTTCTCCAGAAAGAGCGCATGAAGAACCGCACATCACTGGGCAGGGGCAATTCCCTGGCGTCGCCGATAGTGCTTGTGCTCGTTGTGGGGCTTTTCGCGCTTTCCCTGAGCGGCTACATAAAGGGCTACGAGATAATCGTCCTAGCCGCGCTCATACTCGGCATCATGATCTTCGGTTCAGTTTTTGTGCTTGTAGGCGGTCTGGTGAGGCGCGTCGGCCTCCCCGGAATGTTCGACGGCAGCGAGCCCAAACTCATAGTTGACAATACGGGCCTCGCGCACGCCCCGTTCATAGACGCCACGGGCAGCAAGGCGGGCGCGCTTTTCGGCGACGTTCGCCACGACCCTCTTCAGTCAGGCGGGCTAGGGACTCCGGCGCACCTCCGTGTCGAGAGCGGCGCAATACACAAGGCAAACAAGGGCGTGCTCTTCATCGACGAGGTCTCGAGCCTCGACCCGAGGTCGCAGCAGGAGCTCCTCACAGCAATGCAGGAAAAGAAATACTCGATAACCGGCCAGAGCGAGATGAGCTCCGGGGCGCTCGTCAAGACAGAGCCTGTGCCTGCGGATTTCATACTGGTCGCGGCAGGCAACTTCCAGGACATACAGAACATGCGCCCGGCCCTGAGGTCGAGGATACGCGGCTACGGCTACGAGGTCTACATGGAATCCACGATAGACGACAACGCCGCGAACCGCGAGATGCTCACAAGGTTCATAGCGCAGGAGGTGCGCAAGGACGGCAAAATCCCGCACTTCGACGTGCAGGCGGTCGACGAGGTGATAGAGGAGGCGCGCCGGCGCGCAGGCAGGAAGAAGAAGCTCACCCTCATACTCAGGGACCTTGGCGGCCTCGTGCGCGCAGCGGGAGACCTCGCAACGGAGCGCGGGAGGGATGTCGTGACCCGGGAAGATGTTGTCTCTGCGAAGGAGCTCGCAAGGTCCATAGAATCACAGGCAGTATCGCAGTACATAGACTACAGCAAGGATTACCGCGTTTTCGAGAACCACGGCTTCGGCGTCGGAAAGGTCAACGGCCTTGCCGTGATGGGCACCTCGGACATACTCTCCTCAGGTCTCGTTATGCCGATAGTGGCCGAGGTCACTCCCGCAAGCTCGCGCGCAGAAGGCAAGTTCATAGCCACGGGAAGGCTGGGCAAGATCGCAAGCGAGGCGGTAAAGAACGTCAGCGCGATAATCAAGAAGCACATGGGCCGCGATGTCGCGAACTTCGACATGCACGTTCAGTTCCTGCAGACCTATGAAGGCGTGGAGGGCGACAGCGCAAGCATAGCCGTCGCTGTCAGCGTAATATCCGCGATGGAAGGCATTCCGATCGACCAGGCGCTTGCGATGACCGGCTCGCTTTCGGTGAGGGGCGAGGTACTGCCGGTGGGCGGAGTTACGCAGAAGGTCGAGGCCGCGATAAACGCTGGCCTGAAGGCAGTAGTGCTCCCCAAGAGCAACCTGGACGACGTTTATCTCGACAAGGACCAGTTGAAGAAAATAAAGCTGCTTCCCGCTGGCACGCTTGCGCAGGTTCTCGAATTCTCGCTCAAACCAGGCGCGCGGAAAGCCGCACTTATAAGCGAGCTCAAGAAGCACGAGGCGTATAAGGGTGCCTGACGCAAATCCGCAATCCAAATCCAGGCGCGCCAAGGATGCGAAGTCGCAGCTTGAGCAGTTCGGCGGCGAGATAGTCAAGGACGCCGAGAACGGCAGGAACCTGAAGTTCGTGACCTTGGCAAGAACCCGCTCCAATGTCGCGTTCGATGAGAAGGGCGGTTTCCTATCGCTGGGCAGCGCCCAGGAGGAGCGCAACTTCCTGAACATCGCGCAGTCAAAGCGCTTCATGCAGACAATCGCCATAGCAGCGAAGTGCCACAAGTTCCTGAGGGAGGACCTAAGCACCTCGATAAGGGGCCTTTTCTACCAGCTAAAGTACTCACTCGGGGATGACGTAGACGAGAACATATTCAACGAGCAGTCGGAGTCGAACCCTCTGATAGAGGATCTGGAAGTGGCTCTAGGACTGAAGAGGGAGGATCTGCGCCTCAACGCGAATCGGAAGGGCGTGGTGGCGGGCAACATGCGCGTGGTCGACAAGTTCGGCGGCGAAACGGTCGAGATAGACGTGAGCAAGGCGGGCCGCAGCGGCTGGGCCATACCGAGCGACGTCGACAATGATATCGAGTTCGTGGACGTGAAGGCCAAGTACGTGCTCAGCGTCGAGAAGGACGCGCTGTGGCAGCTTCTCAACCAAGACGGATTCTGGAAGAAGGAGAACTGCATACTCGTGTCTCCGCAGGGCCAGGCATCCCGCGGGACGCGAAGGCTCATCAGGAAGCTTGCAGACCAGAACCTGCCTGTTTACGTTTTCAACGACGCTGATGCGTGGGGCTGGTACATATACTGGACCATAAAGACCGGCAGCATCAACCTTGCCTACATGGGCAAGGAGATAGCCACGCCCGAGGCGCGATTCATCGGAGTGACCATGTCTGACATCGAGCATTACAGCTTCCTGAAAAGCCTCACGATGAGGGCCACCGAAGTCGACATCAAGAGGGCGCAGGAGATGCTCGGATACCCCTGGATAAGCAGGCACAGGGAATGGGCGGAAGAGCTCAAGAAGGTGCTCAAGACGAAGACCAAGCTCGAGCAGGATGCGCTTCAGGGCCCGAGGCTCACGTTCGTCGACGACTACATAAGGGAGAAGATAAAGAGCAAGGCCTTCCTTCCGTGACCTGTCAGACCTTGATTACTGGCGCCATGTCGAGGTTTATCTTCTTGAGCAGCGCCTCTGGATTGTCGTAGTAGTCCCTCACGGCCTCGTTTATGCTCTTCATGTCGCGCTTCCCAAGCTGGTTCAGCCTCTCAAGTATCGCGGCCCTTACCCTTTCCTCGGCTATTATGTCGGTCGGGGAGACGCCGAGCAGTTTCGACAGCGTGTCCCTGTACGTGACAGAAGGCAGCATGGTCGATGACTTGTGCGTCCCGTAATCGTACTTGTACAGGTCCGAAAGGAGGACCTGCGTTTCTATGCCGGATATCTCAGATATCTGCGTTATCTTCCTGACGGGCGTTCCCGCCATGTATACCGTCGACACTATGATGAGCGCGTCAATCACGGGCACTATGTCCATCGGCACGTTCATCGGCGTGTGCTGCAGCCGGCTCACTAAGTCGCGCGTGTTCGACGCGTGTATCGTGCCCATGGCAATCTTTCCTATGTTCATCGCGGTTATCATGTCGTTCGCCTCCGCGCCACGCACCTCGCCCACTATTATCATGTCCGGACGCATCCTTATCGCGTTCTTCACCAGCTCCTCCATCGGCATCTCTTCGCTCGTTTCCAGCTTGACGCAGTTCTCCTGCGTTGACGTGTCAAGCTCGTACGTGTCCTCTATGGTCACTATGCGCTGCTCCGGCCGAAAGAATGAGAACATCGCATTGAGTAGCGTCGTCTTTCCGCTGGCCGGCATCCCGCCTATGAGCAGGTTCGCAGGCCTCGTGTGCAGCCCATCCATATAGAGCCAGAACCTCGCCGCCAGCGAATAGTCAAGCTCGTACTTGTTGATCAGGTCGATGATGCTCATCGGGTGCCTCTTGAAGTTCCTTATCGTTATGTCGTATCCGAGCGGCGATGTTATTATGTTCGCCCTGCTGCCGTTCGGCAGATGGATGTCCATTATGTTTCCCTTTACAAGTTCGTTTGTGGCGTATAGCTTGAGCTTGCTCACGAGCCTGATAAGCGCATCCTGGCTGGTTATGCTGCTGTCCAACTTCTGTTCCCCCCTCTCCGCCCTGTACACGAACATGTTATGCGTGTTGTTTACCATGATGTCCTCGACCGTTTCGTCATCTAGGTACTGCGATATCTTGCCGAAGTCGCCCATGTCGGCGAACATCCTCTCTATTTCTTCGTTGCTGATGCTCGGGTCTATGCTCTTTGCTATGCGCGAGACGAGCAGCTTGCGCCTAGTGTCATCCGGCACACTGGAGAACTTCCCGACCATCTGCGCAAGTACCGCGTCCTCTACGGATTGAAGCGCGTCGTCCATTAAACCGCAGAGATAGCTATGCCAAATTATTTATCTCTGCGTGCACGCTGCGGAGGCCTCGGCATACAAATGCCCAAACGCGCCCAGGTGCCCTATCCGCAAGTGTCCCCGCATGCGCCGTATTGCAAGGTGATCAGTGCAGAGCACATGCGCCGCTCCAGCTGCTCGTATACGTTACGCTGGTAGGAATTCCGTTGTTTCGGTTTCCACTGTAGCCATTCGCGCCGCCGTTGAGGGGCCACCACGCAACGAGGTTCTGAAGTCGCGCCGGCGCGCCTCCTATGCCCTCCGCATACACGCCCCGAATCTCGACTGCCGAAAGCGATGTGTTGTAGATCTGGACGTTCGCCATATTTCCTGCGAACCGCCTGTTGTACGGCGCCCCGTACGGGCCTCCGCTAATCTGGTCGAGCTGTGCGCCTGTGCCCCAATACCGGTTGTTGTTGCCAACAGAGCAAGCGACAGTTATAGAGTTGTCGAGCCTGCCATTTATGTAAATGTTTTCTTTGGTTCCGTCGCATGTGTAAGAGACTCGCACCCAAGCATTAAGCGAAACCGTCCCCGCGGAAGAGACATACCCGCCATTACCGATGAGAGACAACTTCAAGTAGCCAGACGGATCAACTCCAAAGTAGGCGTTATTGGCCTGATTGATGACTATTCCCTCATAATCGCTGTCTCCAGAAAGCGAGGCGGGGTACATCCACGCATCGCCGGATATTGCGGGCATAGAACCAAGCGTTCCGAGAAGAAATCCGACGCGGCTGGCCTGCCCATCACATTTTGCTACAAACTGCGGCAGCTGCCCGCTGCACACGCCTCCAAGATTTACGTATGCTGCGCTTCCGGGACCGTACAATCTTATGACTGGCACTGTCCCAGCCGCGCCCGCGGCGAGAGGACACCGCTGAAGACGCCGAGCCGGAACAACGCCGCGAGCACCACCGAGATGATGAGAATGGCCCACCCATACGTCATGAGGTACTCCATCGCGGACTGGGACCTTAATGCGCTTGGCGGATTCAGGCAATGAAACCCTAACATTGTCCTCCTGAAAAGTAGTGTCCGTGCACTTATATAATTGCTGGCGCAGTGCCCGCATTCCGAGTTCAGAAGGGCTAGGACGCGGGCAGTATCGCGTTCACGACGAACTCGCTGCTGTACGGCATCAGCGCGTCATAGCCCTCCCCAGTGCCGAAGTAAAGCACCGGCACGCCCGTTACCTTGGCTATCGAGAGCGCGTTCCCGCCCTTCGCGTCGCAGTCTAGCTTGGTGAGTATTATGCCGTCTATGTGCACGTGCTTTCCGAATTCGCCTATCTGCTCCGCTATCACATTCCCTGCCGTGCTCTCGCCAACGAATATCGTTATGTCCGGCTTGCACACCCTGACCATCTTCTCTATCTCGCTTATCAGGCTCCTGTTGGTTTCCTGCCTTCCTGCGCTGTCTATGAGCACAAGCTGGATTCCGTTTGCCTTTGCGTGCGCAATCGCGTCGAACGCGACGCTTGCTGGGTCGGCACCGTACTTGGTTTTTATGACAGGCACGCCGATGTTCTTCGCATGGAACTCGAGCTGCTCGATCGCCGCTGCCCTGAAGGTGTCTGCCGCGGCTAGCACAGAGCTCGTGCCCCTTAGCTTGAAGCTGTGCGCGATCTTCGCTATGGTCGTGGTCTTTCCTGCGCCGTTGGGTCCGAGGAAAAGAATCTTTACCGGGACGGCCCCTTCCGAAATGCGGCGCTCTACCATCTCCCTAAGGCCGATCCTGGCGCCGCTGCCCTCAAGAACCTGCATCAGCGCATCGCGCACGACGTCGGTTATCTCCTCATCTATCCTTCCGGAGCTTATCTGCCGGTTTCCCAGCTGCGTCCTGATGTCCTTGAGCAGCTCTTCAGCGGTGCTGTACGAAACGTCCGAGCGCAGCATCGGCTCCTTGAGGCTTTCGGCAAACTTGTCTATCTCCCCTCCGCTCAGCGTGACCTTGCTGAAAAAGACGCCCTTTATTTTCGTGGAGAGCCTCAGGTCAATTTTCGGCCCTTCAGGCCGGGGCTTCTCCAATCTGGGCTTTTCCACTTTCTGTTCAGCGCCAGCGGGATTGATCAGCCTTCCGGCGTGCGTCTCTTCCACTTCGGATTTCTCCGCGCGCACCTCAGGGATTCGCGGCGTATCTTCCGGCGCCGCAGGCGATGCTGGCTCCCGGCTTTCCGGCGCCTCTTCTTTTTTCTCTTCGCGCTTGGCGAAGCCCTTTATCGCATCCGTAAGCTTCTTTCTTAGCCCGTCGAACATGTCTATACCTGCAAACCGCTGCTGTCCATCTTGTACTCTATGTCTATAAGCGCGGCCTCGATCTCGCGCCTGTTCTTGGCCAGCCTGTTCAGCACGTCGCTCTTCACGGCCTTCTGGCCGCTTACGAATGCCTTCGCGTCGTCTACGCCCCTCTCCACGACATAGCCCCCGCCAACAGCGACAAGCACGGAGCTCACGTCCCCGGGTACGGTCCTGACATACACTCCGGCTCCAGTACCCAGAAGAGTTTCCTTGCCCTTGAGGAGGTCGACGCTCTCCAACGTTAGCTGCGCAGCATCAAGCTCCTGAATCTCGCGCATCACAATCTGCACCGAGTTGTTGACCAGCGCGTACTGGCTCTGGTAGACCTGCCTGACATAGCCAAGCTCATCAAGCTCGGACATTCTCTCCTCATTCAAAGCTTCTTCCACATGCGTCACCCAGTTTCAAGATACTCAAGTATGCGGTTGAGTTCGTATCCGGTCGTGGCGTCTCCTATCACAATTCCCTTGGAGTTCGCGGCCCCGGCAAGCCCTATTGCGAGGGCGCCGGTGTTCGCGGTGGAACGCACCGCCCGGAAGCCAGACGCGCCTTCCACGTATCGCTTTTCCTCATCGGTGCTCCTGTTGTTTATCACAAGCCCGGAATCCGTAAGGATGTTGTTCGCGCCGACAGTCTTGTAGCCGCCCGTCTGCGCCCTGACCGTCTCAACGCCGAGCGTGTCCTCTATTACCTTGGCCTCCCCTGCGCTATAATCCGAGTTTATGAACGCTATCTTGTCATTGGCGAGCACATTGCATCCGACCGCGCATAGCCTGCTGTCCAGGACGCCGATGTTAATGTCAAGCCCTAGAGCCCGCAGCGCTGCAAGCTCGTCCTCGGTCGCCAGATTCGAAAGGAGTATGCCGTTAGAGTTCGCCCGCGAGAAAATTCCTATCAGGTCCGAATCAGCTATCGTGAGCCCCACGGGCTTGACAATGAGCGTCTCGGCAAGCATCTCCATCTTCCTTCCCTCGATCCCCCTGAAGCAGAACACGAACCTTTCGCTTGCGACCGCGTATGCGCCTATAAAATCGCTTCCGAATAGCCTCTGCTTCACTACCTTCACAGTTTCACTTTTTCTGTGCTGCCTCTGACGGCGCAGAATGCTCCGCCTTCCTAGCGCGCTCTTCTTCGGGCTTTGAGGTCTGCGCTCCAGCAGGCGCCTTCTTCGCCCCTTCCTTCTTGACGCCCTGCTTCTGCTGGCTTTCTGGCTTCTTCTCTTCGTGCTCGCCGAAAAGCTTCGCCGTTGCCACGCCGTTGTCGATTTCAACGTTAAGCTTCAGGGGCGTCAGGTACTTTGCGACCGAGCTGATAGTCTCGCTCAGCGCTTTGCTGAACTTGACGTCGTCCGCCTTCGTGTAGTGCGCGACCCGCTCCCGTATGTACCGTGCAGCCTTCCTCATGCGCTTCGCCCTCGGCTGCGTTGCAAGGTAGCTCCTGACCCTTATCGTAAGCAATCTTCCAGCCATTTCACTCCTCCTTTATCCTGAGCTTGCTCCTCCTCCAGTTCCTGGAAAAGGCATTAGTCTCGATGCGCCTGTGGCTCCTGAGCCTTGCCAGCAGCGGCACGCGCCTCGCCTGCTTGAGCTTCCTGCCAAGCCTCCTCTTCTTGTAAACGCTCTTCTTGGTCAATCAATCACTTGTGCTTGAACGCGATTGTGGGCTCCCTCTTGTAAGTGAGCCTCGAGATGAGTGAGACGAGCTGCGCCTCTGTGAGCTTTCCTGTTATCCTGTTGCTCTGCACCATAGACACCACCAGGCCTACAAGCTGGTCGTACAGTTCAGGATTGGAAATCCTCACGTTCATCAGCCTCTCATACGCGGCGCTTTCGAGGAACCGCCTCATTACCTCCTTCTTCTGCTGCTCTACCTGCGCCTGCTTCAGCGCTTCGGAAACGCGCTTGCGCATCCGCTTTTGGTACTGCTCGTCCTCCTCTCCCGCCATCAGCGTGCACCCGCGGCGATCTCATTGCAAATCTTGTCAAGGAAGGACCTCCCTTGCGGGGTTATTATGCGCCCTGCCTTCGTGGTCTTGACATAGCTGAGCTTCTCGAGCTCAATCAGCGCATCGCGCACTATGCTGCCGCCGGCCTTCATGAAGTGCTTCTTGTGTATCACGTGCTCCTTCTTGTTCCCGTACCATGTCCTGAGCCTCGAAACGCCGACCGGGCCCTCCACATAGACCTTCCGGAGTATTGAAGCGCACCTGACGTACCAGAAGTCCGGGCTCGCCGGGGCGCGCTCCCTGCCGGCTCCGCTCTTTACGAAGTCCACGTAAGCGGGCCTGCTCAACTTTCCCTTGAGCCTCTGCGCCGCTGCCTCGATGAGCGCAGGCGCCTTGGTTTCATATACATTGGCCATGTAATCCTTCAAAAGGAGTCAATATGTTTTCAACGAATGCCCATTTATTCCTTCCGCTTGCCTCGTGGGCGCTTCCTTCCGAAGCGGTCCCCGCCCCGCGGGGAGAACGGACGCCCGTGCGGCTTGCCTTGCGCCCTTTCGAACGGTTTCCTCTGCACAAATTCCCCTCTTTCGCCCTCCCTCTCCAAGGGCTTCCTCCGTGGCGCGAAGCCCTGCCCGCAAGGCGCCCGCCTCGCTTCTGGCGCCTCTCTTCTGGATTCAGGACTCGCACGCGCGTATCTGGGCCTTTCTTTCTCTCCGGGCCTCCTATAGGGGAATGGCGCACGCTGCCGGTAATTGGAACTCGCGCCCTCCCGTGCGAATCTGCCTTCCCCGTACGGGCGGAATCTCCTCTCGCCCCTGCCGCCAAGCTGTTCGCGCGGCACAAATTCCCTTCTTTCGCCCTCCCTCTCCCAGGGCCTCCTTTGTGGAAATCTGCGCTCGTACCGTGCAGGCGCGCGTTCCTCCCTGCGCTCCGGACGGGCATACCTGCCTGATTCTGCCCTCTCCCAGGGCCTCCCCTGCGGGGAGAACGGTCGCTCATAGCGCCGATAAGGCTCGCGCCTTCCCTCTTGCGCCCTAGGCTCGTACCTTTCATATTTCCTCTCCCTGGGCTTCGAGTGCTTTATGGCTTCTATGCCCTTCTTTATGTCCGCTTTTAGCTTCTCCGCGATGAAATGCTTCGTGAAGTAGTCCCCCTTCAGCGCCATGCATATCTTGGTCGCGTACAGCCTCGCGATCCTGCCGCGCTGGTCCCTCTGCGCGCCGCTGACCTCTGGCAGCTTGAACAGTATGCCGTACTTCGGCGGCTTGCTGCCGAACTTCAGGTGCTTGAAAAGCGACCTCTCCGCGCCTAGCAGCTGCACCGTGCTCGCGGGCAGCACAGCAAGCCTCTCCATCGATCCTGCCTTGCTTAGCAGCTCCGCCGCGATTTTCTCATCAGTAAGGTAAGTGGTATTCGGCATCAGCTCCGTGCTGACCTTCTTTATGTACGCCCCGAGCCCGTCCAGCGCGTCTCCCATGCTCTTCGAGAGCATGGCCAGGCTTGCTACCGCATCGCGCTCGCCCATGCGCCTTCCCATCGACGCCTCAACCCTGGCGTATACCTTCGCTGCGAACTTCTCGTCCTTGAGCGCAGAGAGCACCTGCTCCTTGCTCGCGCTCTGCGAATCGCTGAGCACCAGCGCAAGCTCCACCAGCACCTTCGGGTTGCCTATCTCCAGCTCCGGGAAGTACAGGCCGTACCATTCGCTCAGCCTCTTAAATGCAAGGTTGTAGCTCTTGCTGGTCTCGTTGTAGGCGTTTATCGCCTGTATCAGAGCATGCTCCTCGCTGGAGTATGAGCTCTTTATGCCTTCGCGCGCGCTTTTCAGCATCCCTCCGCGCGCCTTCTCAAAGCCGCTTTCGGGCAATGGAATCCCTTTATTAGTTTGGGCGCAAACATTAATATCCCATTCGAGAAAGGACTCTCGTAGTGCGTCGCGATGAAAAAACTGGACGTGACCGCGCTGGCGAACCTCGCCGCCAGGCGCAGCATAATACTGCCGTCATTCAGCGCATACGGCGAGCTAGGCGGCTTCTACGACTACGGCCCGGTCGGCGTGCGGATAAGACACAACATAGAGGCGCTCTGGCGTTCGACCTTCGTCGAGAGGCTGGGCAACGCAGAGATAGAGTCCACGCTCATCGCTCCGCAGCAGGTCTTCGAGGCTAGCGGCCACCTGAAGAAGTTTACGGACCCGATATCTACATGCAGCAAGTGCGGCTACAGCCACAGGGCAGACAAGCTTCTGGAGGCGCTCTTTCTGAAGCAGAAGGACAAGGCCAAGGCAGACAGGGTCAAGACCATGCAGGTCAGCGAGCTTGAGTCGCTGATAAAGCTCAGCAAGGCAAAGTGCGAGAAATGCGGAACGCCTCTCGAAAAGGTGGAGACTTTCAACCTCATGCTTGGCACCAAGATCGGCCCTCTGGGGGCGACTCAGGGCTTCCTCAGGCCTGAGACCGCGCAGGGCATATTCCTGGACTTCAAGGAGCTTTTCAGGAACTACGGGCTGCATCTTCCTGTAGGGATAGCGCAGGTCGGCAAGGCGTTCAGGAACGAGATATCCCCGAGGCGGGTGCTCATCCGCATGCGCGAGTTCTCGCAGATGGAGCTCGAGTACTTCTTCGACCCGGACAGCAAGGAGCTTGAGATTGCCGGAGAAAAGATCGACGAGAAGCGCCTCCTGCGCGCGAAGCTCCCTCTACTGGCCCGCGAGCAGCAGAAGGCGGGAGAGGGTGCGAAAGACGTTTCCATCGAAGACGCGCTGAATAGCGGCATAATACCCAACAAGCTGTTCGCCTACCTGCTCACTCTCGAACAGGACTTTCTCGCGGGCTTAGGGTTTTCCAAGAATTCCATGCGATTCAGACAGATGATGCCCGAAGAGCTGCCGCACTATTCCAAGGGCAACATAGACCTCGAGGTGCGCCTGGACGACGCTTTCGAGGAAGTGGCTGGCAACGCATACAGGACCGACTTCGACCTCAAGAGCCACCAGGAGCACTCGAAGAAAGACATGAGCGTGGTGAGCGAAGAGAAGAAGCTCATACCTCATGTCGTGGAGCTCAGCTTCGGCCTTGATCGGCTGTTCTGGACGCTTCTCGCGAACTCGCTCTACATGGACGAGAAGCGCGGATGGGAGGTCATGCTCCTCAACGAGGCCGTGGCGCCGTACAGGTACGCGGTGTTCCCGCTGCAAAAGGACGACAAGCTCATCGTAAAGGCGGCCGAGCTCCTGCGGCAGCTTGCCGGCAAGGGCATCAGTGCATACTACAGCCATTCTGGCAGCATAGGGAAACGCTATGCCCGGGCTGACGAGGTCGGGATACCCAAGGCGATAACCATAGACTATCAGACGCTGGAGGACGGCACCGTCACAGTGCGCAGCATAATGGACGCTGCTCAGGCACGGCTGAAGGCCAACGAGATTCGATGAGCGCCCGGCTGCAGGAGATCCGCGTCAGGGACTTCAACATAAGGCACACGTTCGAGAGCGCGCAGCCCCTCACTTTCTACGCGGATTTTGACTACGCGGGGAAGGTCCTTACCTATCCAAGCAAGACGAAGATGATAACCACGATGTTCGCAGGGGACAGCAGGGACTGCACGATATCCGTGTATGGCGACAACTCGGCGCGCTCCAAGCAGGAGGTGTTCGAGCGCTTCAGGCTCAGCGACAACATGCAGAGGATATACAGACGCATCGGCACCGACAAGTTTATGCGCAACGCAATAGGGGAGTTCCGAGGAATGCGGCTAACGCTCAACGACCCGTGGGAGACCGCTCTCTGTTTCATAATCTCACAGTTCAACAACGTCAAGAGGATTACGCTGATAACGCACAACATAATGGGCGCCTTCGGGGTTCCCATAGCAGACCCCTCTGGCATAATCGCAGGCAAGGCACTTCCTACCTGCGATATCCTGCGCGCCGCGCCCGAAAAGAGGCTGCGGTTGTGCGGCGCAGGATTCAGGGCAAAATATCTCGTTCAGGCAGCAGAGTTCTGCACTAACAACATCAGTCTTGAGAGCCTTCGACACAAGAACTACGAAAAGCTCAAGCGCACGCTCCTGGAGATCCCTGGCGTCGGAGACAAGGTCGCAGACTGCATAGCCCTGATGGGTTACGGCAAGCTTGAGGCGTTCCCGATAGACGTCTGGGTGAAGAGGACGCTGGAGAAGGCGTACTTCAGGGGCGAAGCAAAAAAGCTATCCGAACTGCACGAATTCGCAGAGGAGCGTTTCCCGGGCTGCGCAGGGTACGCTGAGCAATATATTTATTGGTACGGACGCCAAGTGTTCTCATGAAATCCCTGCAGAACGAGATAAAGAAGATAGGAGACTACCTGTCGCGGAAGCAAAAGGAGTTTGACAGCGTCACAGACCTCACGCGCGAAGTGATTCGGAATTCCGCACAGGCAATCACGCTCATGCATGCGGATGACCGTGCTGCCGCGAAAGCCGCACTTTCCGGCGCCTACGGCGGCGCAAAGAAGCTGGGCGAATTCGGCGCCAAGTTCGACTACTATGCGCGACAGGCGCTGCAAGAGTACGCAGAGGCAAGGATATTCTTTGAAATAAAAGGCAGCGGCACGATACCCTCTCCAAGTGAGGTGGGGGTTGGCCCTGAGGCATATCTTCTCGGCCTCATGGACGTGATGGGCGAGCTCAAGCGCGAAATCCTGGAAGACCTCAGGAAAGGCAAGGCAAAAAGCGCGGAAGCGCACCTCGACAAGATGCGCAGCATATACGACACCACCCGTAGCCTGCGGTTTGCAGAGGCTGTCATGGCCGGTTTCAGGCGCAAGCAGGACACGGCAAGGATACAACTTGAGAATGCGGGTAGCGAGATCCTCTCTTTCAAGAGCAGAAGCAAATGATAAGATTGGGCAGCGCAGTAGGAAAAGGAAAATACTGCTTGTGTGCGGCGGCAACAAATTTCTGGGATGGCCGCAGAATACTGCTTCAGGAAGTTCTTGTCTGAAAACAGCATAAACGACACTGAGGTATCCTCAAGGGGCACGAGAGCGTTCCCGCACGCGCCCACAAATCCTGCGACCACGCAGGCGCTTAGGATCTCGGCATAGAGGTAGGCAGACACCAGCCAAGAAAACTTGCTGAGCGCGACCTGTTTGCAAACGATTTGGTCGTGGCGATGTCAAAGTCCCAGCTTCTTTTCATGGAGAAAGCCTACGGCTTCAGCGACGCAGTGCTGTTCAATTCGGTTGCAAGAGGCAGAGGAACCTCGATAAACGACGTCGAATCCGCCGTAAAGAACTGGAAAACAAAAGCCAAAGGAGCCGCTAGCTACATCAGGAATACAATAGGCCGCGTCAACCGGAGCATGCCGCTGTTTTACAAGAACCTTGACAGGTACCTCCTCTTCTCAGATTTCGTGTCCGGGCGCAGAACCACCAATTGCGGTTTTCCTGTGATTCCCATCTGCGAGACGAAGCACAGCATCGCCTTCATGTCAGTAGCCATACCCAACCATGAAGACGGGCACGTGCTGGTCGTGCCCAGGAGACGGCACCTCAACATTGATGATGTTCCGGTCCGCGAGCTTGAGGAACTCATCAAGATGGTTGCGCTGATAGGCCGGGCAGTGCGCAAAACCCATGGCGGTTATAACGTCCTGCTGAACAACGGCAAAGACGCGGGCCAATTCATAATGCACGCCCACTTTCACGTGATTCCCAGGACGGCGAGGGACAGGATCAAGATAGAGATTTGGCGGAACAGAAGATTGACGGAAGAGGAATATCTCAAGTTCAACGCGCGATTGAAAGCCGAAGTCGCGTTGCTTCAATCCGTGCCGTCTGCCGCGCTGCCTATCTCCCGGCGCCGCTGAGCTTCCTGATGGCATTTTCCAGAATGTCCATGCCCTTTTCCAGATGCTCGGCAGAGATTGTCAACGGCGGGATTATCCTTATCGTTGAGACTCCTGCGGGCAGAAGCAGAAGCCCGTTGCGGAAGCAGTCGTCAACGACCCTGGTCCTTTCGGAAATCCCAGGTTTCCTGCCTTCCTTGTCCTTTACCAGTTCAAGGCCTATCATCAGCCCGACGCCTCTCACATCCCCCACAACATCGTACCTGTCTCTCATCTCCCTAAGCCTGCCCATGACGTACCTGCCTTTGCTCGTCGCCGAATTCTGCAGGGCCTTCATGTTATGCTTCACATAATCCAGGGACGCATCAGCTGCCGCTATCGCGAGCAGGTTGCCCCCGAAGGTGCCGGCATGCTCCCCGGGCTTCGTGTCGCCCAGCGATTTCCTCGCTATGGTCGCGCCTATCGGAACTCCTGCGCCCAGCGCCTTCGCCATCGTGTAGATATCCGCATTTACGCCGAAGTTGTCAAGAGCCAGGAACTTTCCCGTGCGCATGTACCCTGCCTGCACCTCGTCATCAACGAGCAGTATTCCATTTTCCTGTGTGATTTTCCTTAGCTTCTGCATGAACCTTTTTGGCGGAACGATGTAGCCCCCCTCTCCCTGCACCGGCTCTATGAACACGGCGGCAATCTCGTCAGGGGCGGCCTCCTTCGCGAAAACGTTGTCCTCTATGTAGCCGATGCACGCGTCGGCGCAGTCATCATCGCTGGCTGTGTTGAACGGGCACCGGTACGGATATGGGTACGGGGCATGTATCACGTTGGGCATGGGTCCAAAATACTTTCTCTGTATCGCCCTCGATGCGGTGAGGCCCAGTGCGCCCAGAGTGCGTCCGTGGAACGCGTTGTAGAAAGAAAGCAGGTACGGGCGTCTGGTGAATATCCTTGCAAGCTTTATGGCGTCCTCGTTGGCCTCTGCTCCAGAGTTGGAGAAGAAGACGCGTCCAAACCCCGGAGGGAACATTCCCACCAGTTTCTCCGCGAACCTGACCGGCATCTCCGAGAAGAAGTCCAGGAATGCTGGATGCATCAGTTTATCTACCTGCCTCTTTACCGCCTTCCTTACCGCTTCAGTCGCATTGTCGCCCAGCGCATACACACCTATAAAACTCGAGAAATCGATGAAACGGTTTCCCGCGACGTCATAGGCGAAGTCGCCTTCTGCGCGGTCTACGACAAACGGGTAGTGCTCCCGCGAGGTGGTGAACATTATCCTCTTGTCTCTCGCGATGACGTTCTTTATCCGGCTGCTGATCCTGATCATTTCATTTGCCTGTAGTGCGAGTAACTTATCAGTGCATGGAGGGCGCTCGCGGCATCGTCTGGGGATGCATAGACTGGAACTCCCGAGCTCTCCATCATCATCTTGTGTGCCTCTGTGTAGTTTCCACCCATGCTGACCACGACCATGGGTTTCCCCATGGAACTGGAATAGTGGATCAGGGTGGCTGCGACCCTGGAATCCGCTCCAGGGGTCTGGAACAGCGCGATCACCATGAGCGCGTCAACATTCGGGTCCGCTTCTACCACGCCGAGCGCATCGCCGAACCTCTTGTCGTCCGCATCGCCCGCGACATCCAGCGGCATGCGCACGTTCACTATCGGAGGCATAACCTTCCTTAGCGCGGCCTCGGATTCCTCGGAGAGCCTCGCTATCTGCAATCCGTTCTCGTACAGCGCGTCCGTGGCCAGAACGCCCATCCCGCCCCCATTGGTTATCACCGCTACACGGTCTCCTGTACTCAGCGGTTTGTCCAGGATCTTCGCATAGTTCAGCAGGTCCTCAAGGTTCCTTGCGGCAGTGAAACCAAACTGCCTGAATACCGCGTCGTACGCCTCATAACTTCCGGCGAGAGCGGCCGTGTGAGAGTGCGCAGCCTCCATGCCCGCCTCGCTCCTGCCGCCCTTGACTATTATAACAGGCTTTATCTTCGTCGCCTTCTTCGCCACCTTCACGAACTCCCTGCCGCGCTTCACGCCCTCGATGTAGAAGACTATGACCTTTGTGTCCCTGTCGCGCATAAGATAGTCCAGAATGTCCACCTCGTCGACAACCGTGGCGTTGCCGTACGATATGAACCGCGCAAGGCCGAATCCTTCATGCATCATCGCGTCCAGCACCGCGCTGCCAACCGCGCCGCTCTGCGAGGCGAAGCTTATGCCACCGATTTTCGGCCTGTCGAGCTTGAAGGTGGGGAGGAACAGCGTGTTTATCCTCGACCGCAAATCCATCACACCAAGGCAGTTCGGGCCTATGACGGGAATCGCGTACTTCCTGGCGACGTTCTCGAGCCTCTTCTCGAGGTCCACGTCGCCCACCTCTGCGAAGCCTCCGCTTATGACCACCGCGCCTCCAACGTGCGCCCTTCCGCACTCATCGAGGACACCGGGCACGGCCGCGGCGGGGATTGCAATTACGGCAAGGTCTATCCTCTGCTTGATGTCGAGTACGCCGCTGTATGCCTTGAAGCCGAGTATGCTTCCTGCGTTCTTTATGTTTACGGGAAATATCTTTCCGGAATAGCCGGCTTCCAGGTAGTTCTGCATCACTATGTAGCCTATCTTCTCAGGGTTTTCCGACGCGCCTATTATTGCCACCGACTTCGGACGCATTATCTTCTCCAGGTTTGCGTACTTGCTCATCTCATCAGCATCCTCAAATCTACGGCATCGTACGTGCCGTCATGCAGTATTATGGGATTCAGGTCAAGCTCGTCCATCTCATTCTCCACGAACAAAGCCGAGGCTTTCTCCAGCAACGATATTATCGTGCCTTCTGATTTTTTGTCCGGAGCGATTATGCCGCTGGACCTCAACTGGTGCAGCATCGACAGCGCGTCGATCCTGCTTATGGGGCACAGGCGCAATGCGAAATCCCTGAACGTCTCGACATAGACGCCTCCGAGCCCTATGAGCAGAAGCTTTCCGAACTGCGAATCGGTCTTTCCGCCGACTATTATCTCCAGCCCGCTGCCGGCCATTTTCTGCGCGAGCACTTTGTAAGGCCGCAGCCCGCGCGCTTTCTTCGCAAGGGCATCGTACGCGGCCACCACCTTGCCGTCAGAATTAAGATTGAGTGCGACGAGGCCGCTCTTCGCCTTGTGAAGCGCCCTCTCGCTTATGACCTTCAGCACAATCGCGTCTCCGGCCGCGAACCTTACTGCGTCTTCGGCGCTCTCAACATACGCGCTGCCAACGCTCCGCACGCCGTAACGGTCAAGAAGCCTTTTTGCCTGCATGTAGTCGAGGAGTCGCATGCAATCAACAGCTATATTCTTCCGCCTAGGCGCATCAGAACTACGACAGCGAGTATGATGGCGACTATCGCCAGCACCGCGATGGCGTACCTAAGCCTGAGCCTTCTTTTCATGCGTATCCTTTCTTGGATCTCCGCAAGGTTGTCACCTGCGGCAGCGCCGGGTATGGTCGCGGCCATGGACGGCTGCGCCTCCGAGTAGGTCTGCGCGGTCTGCGCCGCCTGCGCCTGTTGCGGCTGAGGCTGCGGCTGCGCCTGCGGGTTGGGCTGGAAGCCCTGCTGCATCATCGCCTGCTGCTCCATGGGCATCGCGGCGGCGCCCTGCGGCATCCCGCTCTTGACCTGGAGGAAGCCTTTCTCGGTAAGCGCCATGCTGACGCTGCCGTTCCTTATGTCGTAGGAAAGGTAGCCATTCTGCGCAAGCTTGAAGACCCTGAGCGCAAGGTCCTTCTGCGTCACGTTCACGCTTTGGCTCAGGTCCTGTATGCTGCGCTTGCCTGCGGACAGCTGCGTCAGCACCGTAAGGTCCAGCTGGTCGAATGGCGTGTTCGCCTTGTCGTGCGCCTCGTTCAGCAGCTGCTTTCCCAGATCGGTGATCGTTATCGCGCTCTGGCCCGGGAAGGCAGTGGTGAAGTCTATAAGCCCCTTCTGCTTAAGCGAGGCGAGGATGTTGGAAGCATCGAAAAAAGAGGAGTTTATCACGCCCCCAAACTTCTCGACAACGGCGTCGGGAGTGACTCTTGTCAGCGCCGCAAGGTCGATGAAGTTGATGTCGTCCGGCATGCTACTATAAAGAACCAAACATATATTAACTTTGCATGGCTATTTCTATCGTTCTTCGTTTCCTTGAAGCAAATGATGTAAATGTTACTCAGATTTCTCGGCGGCGCCCGCGAAGTGGGCAGGTCAGCTATACTGCTAGAGGACGGAAACCGCTTGCTGCTCGACTATGGCGTGAAGCTGGACCACAAGACGGAATATCCCTCAGAAGCGCCCGCGGTCGATGCTGCGGTGCTGAGCCATGCGCATCTCGACCACAGCGGCTTCCTGCCCGCGCTGTACAACAAGAACTTCCCGCAGGCGATAGGCACCGCGCCCACGCTCAAGCTCTCAACGCTTCTTCTCGAGGACTCGCTGTCCGTTGCAAGGAAGCAGCACATGCACGAGCGCTTCCACAAGCGCCAGATAAAGAGCTTCGAGAACAGGTTCGTGAGCGCTGCCTATCATTCAGGCACCGAAATAGGCGGGTTCCGCATAGAGCTCTTCAACGCGGGCCACATAAGCGGGAGCGCGATCACGCTTGTAGAGAAGAGCAACAGCAGGATAGTCTATACAGGCGACTTCAAGCTCGCGGAGCAGGAGCTGCACGCGGGCGCGGAGATCGTGAAGAGCGACGTGCTCATAACCGAAGCGACGTACGCCAACCGCAAGCACCCGGACAGGCAGGCTCTCATAGCTAGCCTGATAGGCAAGATACGGGAGGTGCTCGACAACGGCGGCACCGCGCTCATTCCCGTGTTCGCGGTCGGGAGGAGCCAGGAGATACTTGCGATACTCCACAGGCATGGCCTTGCGGGCAGCACATACCTTGACGGGATGGCGCGTTCAGCTACTGCAATCTCGCTCAAGTACCCGAAGTTCATAAGGCACGCCGACATCCTCGCAAAGGCGGTGTCCGAGGCGGTCTCAATAAGCGAGCGCGGCGAGCGCAAGCGCGCCCTTGACGAGCCGTCAATAATCGTCACGACGGCCGGCATGCTCAGCGGCGGCCCCGTGCTCGACTACATCACAAGGCTAAACGAGAACTCCCACATATTCCTTACCGGCTACCAGGTGGAGGGCACCAACGGGCGCATGCTCCTGGACAAGGGAGCAATATCAGTTCGCGGCGACATAAGGAAGATACCGACGCCAGTAGGCTACTACGACCTCTCAGCGCACGCGGACAAGGACGACCTGTACGAATACGCGAAGAGGAGCTCTCCGCAGAAGGTCGTGTGCGTGCACGGCGATGCCGATGTCGCAGCGCAGTACGCGGAGAGCCTCAAGCTGGACGGATTCGACGCCTACGCGCCGAAGAACGGCGAGAGCATCGAGCTCTAAATCCGCGCAGGCGTATTAGCTTTTGCTCAGATTCTTCTTCACGCGTCCTGGCGATAAGCGCAGCGGTATTTGTACTTGTAGGCCTAGGTCGCAGTCCGCGATGGAGTACCTCGTGACGTACGAATGGGCAATACTGATTATCTCCGTAGTGCCGCCGGCGCTCTTCCAGCTTGGGGTATTCGGCGGAATAACTTCTTCGAGGGCGAGGCCTGGGCGGTGCCAAGTCGTACGACCCTACGGTCCAGGAAGCACCGCATACATCAACCTCGCAGGCATGTGCAGCGGTCAGCTCCCGCAGTATGTTGCGCAGTTCAACCTGACGGGCAGCAGCGGCAACAGCTATATAGGCTTGGGAACCAGCACGTACGCTCTCGGGATAACACGGTTTGCTACATTCGCGGGATGGATAAATCGCGCGAGATTCGCGCTAGGCTGCGCCGTAACCAGCGATTATAACTGACCTGGCATGGCGCTAAGGAATACCTCTGCGGCGACCGGCACATTTTTCGTGTTCGACGCCAATTCCATCCAGGTCGAGAGAGTCGATGCGGGCTACAGCTTCTCTACCAACACATGGTATCAGCTCGTCGGAGTCATGGCAGGCACGAACCTCTATTTGTATGTGAATGGCGTGCAAATAGGCTCATCGGCGCTCAGCGGGAGCATAGGGAACGGCGGCGCGAGCCTAAAGATCGGCGCGAAAGGGAATTTCGAGAACAACTGGCTGAACGGCTTCGAGCCGAACGTTCAGCTCTACAACACATCGCTTTCATCGACCGAGATACAGGGGCTTTATGCAGAGGGCATCGGCGGCGTTCCTGCGCCCCTGCAGAACCTTGTAGGGTGGTGGCCCCTCAACGGCAACAGCAGGAACGGCGTGCCTACCGGAATTACATATT
>CAYNNI010000037.1:0-9471 GCA_964398805.1 Microcaldota archaeon
ATGTGAATGTCAGGAACCTAGTACTTGTGCAGCGGGTCCATGTGATCCAGGTCTATTACAAGCGGCATCTCCATCTTTGCTATCTTCCTGACCTTCTCCGACGCCAGCGGCGACGCTATCGGGAGCGCGGCGCTCATCAGCATGGGCACGTCGCCGTCGTTGTCCCCCACTGCGGCGCAGTCCTTGATCTTGAGGCCGTGCCTGAAGAGCATGCGCTCTGCAGACTCGAGTTTGTCCTCCCCCGAGCGCATGAGGAGCTGTATGCCCTCGAGTCTGCCCTTCTTGTCGAAAAGATCAATGTTGGCAACGCGGTCCTCGAAGTGCATTGAAAGCTCGCCCAAAGCGAACATGGCGGACAAGGCGCCAGTGGAGCCTCCCAGCGTGGCGAGGAATTTCGGCAGCATCGCGTCCCGCGAAATCACATAGCTGCCCACGAGCAGGTGCGATTGCACGTATTTCTTCGCATAGCGCGACATGCCCGTTACCGTGCCCACCCCTTTGGACACGAGGCAGTCGTACAGCATGCGCAGACCCTCGACCTCCTTGTCCAGGTTATCCGGGTCCTTCCTGAGTATGGACTTTATCCTTCTGGCGCCGCGCGCGCCGTCGACGAAATTGGAGAAGTGAAGGTGCCTCAGCTCATCGAAGATGTAGCCGTGCCCCAGCCCCTCGGCGATTCTGCCGTCGATAAGGGTGTTATCGAGATCGAGAACCAGGCCCTTCGTCCCGCTTATGCTATCTATAACGCTTTTCGCGCGCTGGATCGCCATACTATGTAGGCTTCCTCAAACGGATTTATATGGCGCCTGGTGCCTTCGTCAAGTGTCCATGCCTTGAGCATGCCAATATAAATATGCGCGATACGAATCCGCTTACGACAACCTCATCCGGCATCTGCCGTATGGTGCTAGCGTGGAACCCTATTCAGATCTGACGGTGGTCATTCCCACCCTCAACGAGGAGAAAAGCATAGGCCGAGTGCTGTCCGCGCTGGTGCAGGGCTATGCAGGCATAAGCGTAATCGTTGCTGACGACGGCTCCTCTGACAGCACCAGGGACATAGTCGAGGCGATGCGCAGGAGGAATTCCAACATCGCGTTCCTGGACAGGTCGCACGAGCGCGTCCACGGGCTCGCCGCGAGCGTGCTCGACGCCGCGGCGCGCGTTAGGACTGGCAAGCTCGTGGTCATGGACGGCGACATGCAGCATCCACCATCGAAAGTTGGGCAGCTCTACCGCGCCCTCGACTCGTGCCCTATAGCGGTGTGCGTGCGCACCAACGTAAGGAACTGGGGCTTCCACAGGCGCCTCATATCCAATGGCATGGCCGGCATCGCCTATGCCGCTTTCAAGCTGCGGCGCAGGCCGACAACGCGCGACATGACGTCAGGATTCTTCGGCATAAGGAGCGGCGTGCTCAAGCGCATGTTGCGCGAGAACCGCAGCAGCTTCGTCTTGCAAGGATACAAGGTGCTTCTCGACATACTGCGCGTCAGCCCGCCAGGCACGCAAGTGGCGGAGGTGCCTTATTCCACCTTCCATGAGAGGAAGGCAGGCAAGTCCAAGTTCAACTACAGGCACATGGCCCACACTCTCGTTTCGACGTTCAGGTGATGCGCTGGAAGAAGCTGCACGGGAGAAACTTGTGAAGGAGTCCCTCGCCCTGGGGAAGAGCGCAGCGACCACAGCCAGCGCGGTGCTGTTCGGCAAGGTCTTTACCATTCTCGTATCCGGAATCTCCTTCATCCTAGTAGCAAGGATTCTCGGCCCCAGCAGCTACGGCGTGTACGCGGTTTCCGTGGCTGTCGCCGCATTCTTCGTATCGCTGAGCGATTTTGGCATAGGCACCACGTTCAGCAAGTTCATTGGGGAGTACTCCTCGGGGCGCGACCGCAAGAGGATTGCCGAGCTTCTCGCGAACGGCTACCTCATTATTGCGGCCATCGGCCTGCTGTCCTCGCTGCTCGTGTTCGCGCTGAGCGGGTTCTTTGCCTCGTACGCGCTGCACAACGCCGCCTATGCCTACGTGCTGCAGGTCGCAGCGTTCACGATCATAATGAGCGTCCTTTCAGGCGCGTCATATTCCGCGCTCGTGGGCTTCGGGCTGAGCAAGGAGCTCGGCTTCGCGGTCGCGATACAGATCGCCGTCCAGGCGGTTTTCAGCATATCCCTGGCCCTTGCGGGCATGGGCCCGCTCGCGCCGGTGCTCGGCCTGCTGCTCGGCTTCGCCGCGAGCAGCGCGTTCGAGCTGCAGGCGATATTCCGGCACGCCGCCGTTCTCGGCGCCCGAGTGTCGTTTAAGGCGATGCGCCAGATACTCGGCTTCGCGGCCCCGCTCGCGGTCTCGAACATAGTGTCAAACGTGATGTACAACGCCACGATTGTGGTGCTCGGCGCGTTCGCCGCGGCGTCAGTGGTCGGCGATTTCGGCATCGTGCAGCGGGCGAGCAGCTTTGTGGGGCCGATATCCGAGTCCATAGGCATCGCGATACTGCCGATGTTCGCTGCGCACCTCGCGCGGAATGCGAACGGCCAGCGTTCCGGGGCGTTCTACAATTACGCTGTCTACATCGCATTCCTTTTCATAGCGCCCATAGTGCTTTACGTGCTGCTGCTTTCCGTGCCTTTCACGGTCACGGTGTTCAGCGGAGTTTACGCGCACGCCTCGCTCTACGTCGCGATAATGAGCATCGGCGTACTCATCGGCATCGCGGGCACGTATGCCATGAACCTGCTTACGAGCGCGAACAAGGTCGCGCTGGTAACGAAGTGCACCGCCGCGGTCGCGGTCGTGCAGCTCGTGTCGCTCGCAGTGCTGGTGCCAAGATTCCAAGGCACCGGGGCGGTAGTGCAGATGTTCATCGTGAGCCCGCTCGCGAGCACTGCGGTGTTCCTGTACGCAGTGCGCAGGTCGCTTGATGTAAGGCTCAACATCGCGAGGATGCTGCGCGTAATCCTTGCCGGCGCGGTGAGCGCCGCGTTCATCCTCCCGCTCATCTACCTGCTAGACAGCTACGTGCTCCTGCTCGCTGCTGCGGCCGTAGAGCAGTTCCTGCTGTACCCGCCGCTGCTCGCACTGACACGGGCCGTGCGGCGCAGGGACCTAGACACGCTCAAGCGCGTGTCTGGCAGCGTGCCCATAGCCGGCAGGATTCTCGGCGCGCTCCTGGATTACTCCGGCGCGTTCTGCCCCGTCAGTTGAAGATGAACTTGAAGTCGAGGAGGAGCAGCCGCACGCCATCTATGAGCTTCATCTGTTTCGAGCTGCCGACGCGCGAATAGTATTTTATCGGTGTTTCCGCTATCTTGAGCCCGCGCTTCCTTGCTTTTATGGTCATCTCGGACTCTATTCCGAAGTACTGCTCACCAAGGCCGAGCGCGTCGAAGACGCCCTTCCTCAGCGCCCTGAGCCCTGTCTGCGTGTCCTCGACACGCATGAAATAAAGAAGGTTGGCGACGCCTGATATGACCCTGTTGCCGAACTCGATGAAAGCCGGCATCGCCCTGCGGTCGAGCCCGTCCAGCCTGTTGCCCAGCGCAAGATCCGCGCCGTCCCTGACCATGGCCACTACCTTCCTAAGGTCTTTCGCCTCGTAAGTCGCATCTCCGTCTATGAAGCACATTATGTCCGTGCCTATGAGCTTGGCTGCCTGCAGGCACGCGTTGCCTTTCCCGTTTCCGCGCTGCCTAACTACGGCGGCGTTCCTCACGCTCTCGAGCCTGGGCGCAGGGCCTCCCTTGTATATCACTATTATCCTGCAGCCCGGAAGCGCGTCCGAAACGTCGCGCGCCACCTTTCCCACAGCGGGCTCGTCCTTGATTGGTATGACCACTGTGGTGTCTGAGTAGTCCATTAGCTCGCCCTGCAACTTCAATGAGGATGCAGCTATTAAATAGCATGCACGCCTTTAAAATACGGTGCGTGGATGCCGGAGCAGAGCGAAATGATAAGGGCGTTCATAGCCGCGGACCTGCCCGGCGAGATAAAGTCGGGCATACTGGCGGTGTCGCGCCCCCTGGACAGCGCCGCGCTGCGCGCGGTGGGCGAGGATCAGCTTCACATAACGCTTTTCTTTCTCGGCAACATCGACGCGAAGCAGGCCGAGGGCGCGAAGGCTGTGCTTTCGGGCCTTGAGGCGAAGAGCTTCGAGGTCTCGCTGAACGGCATAGGCACGTTCGACCTGTCGCGGCCAAGGGTGCTGTTCGTCAACATAGTCAAGGGCTACGAGGCGCTGCGGCAGATATACTCCGACCTCTTCGGCGATATCGCGGCGCTCAATATAAAGATGGAGGAGCGCGAGTTCTCGCCCCATGTGACGGTCGCAAGGCTGAAGGGCTTCGGCGCAAAAGAAATGGATTCCGCAAGGAAGGCAGTGGAGGAGCACTCGCACCAGGACTTCGGCAGCTTCCTATGCAGCAGCATAAAGCTCAAGCAGAGCGTTCTCACAGATCGCGGCCCCGTTTACACGGATCTCTTTACAAAGGAACTCAGCGCCTGAGCCCGCGCTCGAACTGCTCGAAGGTCAGCATGTTAGCGAGCTCTCCCGGCCTGTAGAGCCGGTCGTCCATCAGTATGCTGTGGCTCGCCCCGAGCTTCAGGTCTATCGCTATGTGCCTGACCTCGCCGCCGAACAGGTCGGCCTCCACCAGCTTTATCCCGTTATCGTCAAGCATCGCGGCCGCGCGCTTTAGGTACGCGCAGTTCTGCTTGCTCTGGAGGCCTATGATCCGCGCCTCGAGGTTCGGTCTCATGCGCCTCAGCGACTCCGCGTAGTTGTTGAAGATGAGCCTTGCGCCCTCGTCGAACCCGTAGAGCCTGAACACGAAGGCGTTGCTCGTGTTGGCGTCGTAGAGGCTCATCAGCATGTCGTATGTGACGTTCGTTGCGGCCACGTACCTCAAGTCCGCGGCGCTCCTGTAAACGCCCCGGTGGAACTTCCCTATGTCCAGGTACAGCGCGTCGGATTTTGCGTCGAGAACGTGCTTCGAGATGTGCGTGCGCTCCTTGTACGCAAGCCTGTACCTTTCGGAGCCGATGCCGTTTTCAGAAAGAGCCCTGCCGAATACGCCATTGAAGCTCAAGGAAACACCGCAACCGATAAAAGCTTGTATGAAAGAAAGTATTTAGTCTTGCTTTCGCGTTATTCAGCAGCATGTGCCATGCATGATGATCTTATGAAGGTAGAGGTTCTAGAGGACAACAACAATGTTTTCAGGTTCGCGCTCAAGGATGCGAACAACGCCTATGCGAACGCGCTGCGGCGCATGGCGATGAGCCACGTCAAGTGCTTTGCGATAGACAAGATCACGTTCTACGAGAACACCAGCGCACTGTTCGACGAGTACATAGCGCACAGGATAGGGCTTGTCCCGCTGGTCACTCCCGCAAGCGGCTACAGCGACACCGACGAGATACTTTTCACCTTGGAGGCGACCGGGCCAAAGACCATTTACTCCCGCGACCTCGAGAGCAGCGACAAGGAGGTAAAGGTGCAGAACGGCAACATACCCCTGATCAAGCTCGCACAGGACCAGCGCCTTCGCATAGAGTGCAAGGCCGTTCTCGGAGAGGGCATCAAGCACGCCAAGTTCCAGCCTGGCATAGTCACTTACGAGCAGGTGGGCGACGTGTTCAACTTCTACGTAGAGACTTTCGGCCAGATGCCTCCAAGGCAGATAGTGTCAAAGGCATTGGATGCGCTTAGGAGCTCGCTCAAGGAGCTCGAGAAGGAAGCTAAGAAACTCTGACTGTGCGGGGGTGGCAGAGCTCGGTCAAATGCGCAGGATTGAGGTTCCTGTGTCCTTAGCGACTACGTGAGTCCAAATCTCACCCCCCGCATCCCGATTATCTCTCTGCTATTGATAAGTGAGAAAAAGCAGTGCACAAGAAGTTCCGGCGGCAAGGTTAAGCGGAATTCCGCGCCCCTTTGAAAGTAATGTCCGTGCCGTACGCGTCGAATCCCGCGGACTTCAGCGCCGTTATCACCCGGTCCGCATCCTGCGCGCTGCCGACAAGCGCGACAGCCATCCCGCCGCCCCCTCCGCCGCAAAGCTTCGCGCCGTATGCGCCATTGGACATGGCTATTGCCACCGCCTTGTCAAGCCCCTGCGAGGAAACGCCAAGCATCTTCAAGAGCTCATGGCTGCGATGCATGCACCTTCCCAGCTCCCTCAAGTCGCCCCTCTTCAGCGCGGTCTCTCCGCTTTCGACGCAGCTGTCTATCTCCTTGAGTATCTTGGTGGTGCCCTCAGTATCGCTGTTGTAAAGGTCCCTTACCTTCTTGACCATCTCCGCCGTCGGAGGCTTCGGGCCCGTGTCTATCACAACGAAGGTTACCTGCGTGCTGATGTTCTCTTTCGTCCCGCCCTCGGACGCTGCAAAGCGCGCAAAGCCGCCAAAGTACGCGGGGCCCACATCTATCCCCCCCGCGGTTTCGGACTTGTGGACTATCCTCTCGCCATCCCTTATGATGTCCATGGCAGTTTTATCATCAAGTTTCTTCCCCGACGCATTCAGGAGCGCCATAGTGAATGCCGCTGAGCATGCCGCGCTGCTGGCATAGCCCTTCTGGAACGGCACATCGGAGTAGATCACGACCTTCTTGTGCATGAGGTCGATTCCATGCTCGACAAGCAGCCTCGCAGCAATGGTCGCGTAGGGCAGGATTTCCTTCCCTATACCCGCCTCGTTACTCGCTATATATCCCCCGAGGCCGTCAGATTTGCCAGTGTTCCGCGCCCCATATTCCTCATACAGGCGCCTCAACCCCGCGGCATCGAACGACGCAGATAGGTTCAGGTCTCTAAGGGCAACCTCGAGGCCGTCGCTTCCATCGCTAAGCTTTGCTGTTGCGTACAGGCCTATCGCAACCGAGAGGCTGGGCCCTCCATAAACGACAGAGTGCTCCCCCACTATCTTTATGTTCGCTGGCGCCTTCACCTCTATATCGGTCACAGCATCATCTTTCAATTTGTCTTGCCTTCCTGTTGAACTTCTTACATAGCGGCCCTGCGATACTCCATAAAGCGCATGCACTATTCACAACTCTATTTTTCCTAATGCTTTAATGGCTTCCTTAGGTATCGTCGCGAGACGAAGAACGCACGATTTATATAACATCTGTGCGCAATTATTTCTATGGTATCATGGACGACGTAGTGACCTATAGAGGTACGCCGAACATCGCGCTTATAAAGTACTGGGGCAAGCGGAACGAAAGGCTGATCCTGCCATACAATTCCTCGATAAGCATCACGCTAAAGGGCGATACCACAGCAATCAAGGGCGAGCCGTTCAGCCTTTACACCAAGACGAGCGTTTTGTTCTCTAGCAGGCTTGCCGAGGACTCTTTCTACATAAATGGCAAAAAGCAGGACCTCAGCGACAAGGATGTAAGCGAAAGGTTCCATGTGATAAACCAGCTCAGGGAGCGCGCTCGCAGCAAATCTCACATCATGGTCGTGTCCGAGAACTCTTTCCCGACTGCGAGCGGGCTTGCCTCGAGCGCATCAGGAATAGCGACGCTGATATGCGCCGTTTCAAAGTCGCTAGGCCTGAGCCTCCCAGAGAGCGAGCTCTCAATAATCGCGCGGCAGGGCAGCGGAAGCTCGTGCAGGAGCATCATGGGCGGAATAGTCGAGTGGGAAAGGGGCGAGAAGGAAGACGGCTCAGACTCGATTGCGCGCCAACTATACGCTGCAGACTACTGGCCAGACCTTATAGACATAATCGCGATAGTCACAAGCTCCAAGAAAACCGTCTCGTCAAGGGCCGGAATGGCCCAGACCGTAAAGACGAGCTCCCTATACGAGGCGAGGCTGAAGTCCGTGGAGAAGCGCATTGCAAATGTAAAGGATGCTCTGAGGAACAAGGATCTCTCAAAGCTGGCAGAGGCCGCAATGAAGGAAAGCAACAACATGCACGCCACCATGCTTGACACCACTCCGCCGCTGATCTACCTCGACGACAACTCCAAGGCGGTGATATACGCCATAGAGGGTCTGAACAAGAGCGAAGGCAGGATAATAGCGGGCTACACCTTCGATGCAGGCGCAAATGCGCACGTCCTAACTACCGAAGACAACAAGGACAAGGTAATAGACACGATAAAGCTCATCGAGGGCATAGAGAGCATAATCGTCGCCGGGGTGGGAAACGGTCCCGAGATGCTTGACGAGAGCGAATCGCTGATCGATGCCGAGAAGCTGGCGCCAAAGTGATGCCATGAGCTTTGACACTAACGCCCGGGCGCCTGGAAAGATTCTGTGGCTCGGCGGCTATTCCGTGCTGGAAAGGCCGAACGTTTCGTATGTGACCAGCGTCACTGCCTATGTTAATGCGCACATCCACGAAAACTACGGCAGCAACGTAGATCTGGCCGCCCCGCAATTGAATCGCAGAGCGAATGGAACTATAGACCTGGCCTCGGGAAGGATAAGCGCAGAGGTTCCCGAGGAGCTAGTGCTGATGAAGACCGCTGCCGAGGTCGCGGCGCGCTATGTCGCATCGCTCGGAATCGGGCTCAGGGGCTTCCGGGTCACCGCAAACAATGACAGCCCCTTCTCGTATACAATAACAGCAGGCAAAATCGCCAAGAGCGGCCTAGGGAGCAGCGCGGCGGTTGCCGTAGCGACGATAGGCGCCATTCTCAAGGCGTTCGGCGCGGATTCCAAGGAGAATGACGCGCTCCACAAGCTCGCGCAGACGGCGCACAGCATCGCCACAGGCAAGGTGGGAAGCGGATTCGACGTCGCAGCAGCAACGTACGGCAGCGTGATATACGCCAGGTACACGGCCGAGATAGTGCAGTCGCTGCCTGCGGATTACAGCAATCAGCAGCTGCTCGAACTGGTAAAGAAGGAATGGGACTATTCGATAGAGCCCTTCAGCATGCCCGAAGGGCTCCGACTCTCGTTCGCGAACTTCACGGGAGAGTCGATGACAACCACGAAAGCGGTGGGCAGCGTCTCGGACTTCAAGAAGAGGGATCCGGACGCGTACAGCAAGCTCATGGAGGAAATAAACGCAGAGAACGTCAAGGCCATCGCCGCGCTCAAGGCAGTAAGCAAGGGCGATGCCGGCGCCTACGACGAATTCGGGTTGGCGTTCGATGCCGGCAGGGCGATGACGAAGCGCCTTGGCGAGTCGAGCGGCGTAAGCATCGAGCCCGATGACTGCACCGCGCTCATAGACGAGAGCAAGAGCAACGGCGCGTTCGTGGCAAAGCTTCCCGGCGCAGGCGGGAAGGACGCCATAGCCGCGTTGTCGCGCGATGCGGACTCAAAAGGCAGGCTAGAGCGCTTCTGGCGCGGCAGGAGCGAACTCAAGATACAGGACATAAGCATCGGCACTCGGACGTGACGGCGAGAAACCCTTAAATACCTTATTTAGAAAAACTACATAGCAGGTTCTTTGCTGTCATGCTGGTTTGTACGCATCTCTGCAGCTGCCTGTATTGCCTAGTGTTATCG
>CAYNNI010000038.1:0-1603 GCA_964398805.1 Microcaldota archaeon
TTGCAAACCTAGGCAAGAAGGATGGGCTTCGAACCTTCTTATTCCAATGTCCTTAGCAAGCTGCTAAGGACATTGGAATAAGAAGGTTCGAAGCCCATCCTTCTTGCCTAGGTTTGCAAGGGTGAACGCCCTGCAAACCACGAACGTAATGTTCGTGGTGCAAGCCCGGGAGCCGCATACCCACATACAGTGCCGGAACGCCTGAAGGTGTGCCGGACATGAAGTCCAACAGCGACACTGAGTAATGATTCACGTCCATTCCTGCACTCTTGCGTATCTGGCCGGATATCTTTGGGGTAACCGTGGTGGTGAAATGATTAGGGAGAATCTGTCGGTGAGGAACATGTGAATGTCAGGAACCTAGACTTACTTCACAGAAAGATATTTATAACATTCTGCTTATAATGAGAGCGCATGAGTGATGCTATGGAAATTAGAGGCACGATGATGATGGCCGAAGATGACGAAGACGAAGATTACAGCGACGAAGAGGACGAATCAGAGGACGTCGACGAAGACGAGAGCGAAGAGTACTAGTCCTGTCTTTTCCTTCCTTCCGATAGAAAGGCATATAGCATTTTAATTAGAATGTTTACTTACTTCTTATCGGTGCTGAACATATGCCAGATGGGATAGAACTCACTGTCGCAGGCGCACTGGTCGCTGACGACGGCAGAGGCATCGCGAGGATAGACTCCAAGGCAAGGAAGATGCTGGGAGCCATATCGGGCGATGTCATCGAGATAAAGGGGAGGCGCAAGAGCACCGCCGCGATAGTGTGGCAGGCATACCAGCAGGACGAGGGGCTGGACTTCATACGCATCGACGGTTACCTGAGGCAGAACATCGGCGTTGGCATCGGCGACAGGGTCTTCGTGACCAAGGCGGAGGTCAAGGGCGCGGAGCGCGTGATACTTGCGCCGCCGCCGAACCAGCGCACCCCGATATCGCCGGAATTCTCGGAGTACGCGAAGAACAGGCTCGAGGAAAAGCCGCTAGTCAAGGGCGACGTAGTGCCGATAGCCATGTTCGGCTATTCCTTCAACTTCATAGTCGTGCAGATGCAGCCCCACGGCATCGTCCGCGTGACGAAGGAAACCGAGGTCGTGGTCAAGACAGAGCCGGTCTCGGAGCTGATGGTCAAGATCGGTGAGGTGCACTACGAGGACATAGGCGGGCTCAAGAACGAGATGCAGCGCATACGGGAGATGGTGGAGCTGCCGATACGCTACCCTGAGCTGTTCGAAAGGCTGGGCATAGAGCCGCCCAAGGGCGTGCTGCTGTACGGCGCGCCGGGGACCGGAAAGACCCTGCTCGCGAAGGCGGTGGCAAACGAGAGCGAGGCGCATTTCATACACATATCCGGACCCGAGCTGGTGAGCAAGTTCGTCGGCGAGAGCGAGGAGAAGCTGCGGGAGATATTCAACGAGGCCAAGGAAAAGGCACCTACGATAATATTCATGGACGAGATAGACGCGATAGCGCCCAAGCGCGAGGAGGCGACGAACGAGGTCGAGCGCAGGATGGTGTCGCAGCTGCTCTCTCTCATGGACGGGATGTCCTCCCGCGGCCAGGTCATCGTCATCGGCGCGACGAACAGGCT
>CAYNNI010000039.1:0-8331 GCA_964398805.1 Microcaldota archaeon
GAAGTAGTATTTGTTGTATCGCAGAGTGCAATTCATTCACGACCTAAAGGTCGTGGCATTCTTGCCCTACGAGTAACAAGAATTATTGGACAACACATATCTCACAGTTTATGAGGGATTTCTACAAAGCCGGTTTATTAGCAAAGCGTGGCGTACGCCAATCGCTTTAAGCGTGCGCACGCAAATACAGGCATGCACCGCGCGACAGTGCTGCCCTTGCACTACGGCAGGGCGCCCAGATGGCTCTACCAGCGCATGGTGAAGCTCAGCAGGGCGATATCGCTGGTCGTGATGGACCAGTTCGGCGCCGACGAGCTGCTTACGCGGCTGAGCGACACCGGCTGGTTCCAGGCATTCGCGTGCGCCGTGGGCTACGACTGGCACAGCAGCGGCACCACGACCGTGACAGTGGCGGCGCTGAAGGAGGCGCTGAACGACACGGGAGAGCTGTACATAGCGGGCGGCAAGGGCAAGGAAGGGCTGAGGACGCCGGAAGAGATAACCGCGGGCGTGGATGCGCTTTCGATACCCAACGAGGCGCGGTCCTTCAGAGAGTGCAGCAAGATAGCCGCGAAGGTCGACTCGTGCATGGTCTACGACAGCGTCGGCATCTACCAGCACGCCTTCCTCTTCGCGAAGAGCAGGAGGTGGGCGGTAATACAGCAGGCGATGGACACGAAGCGCAGGCGGGCGATAAGGTTCCAGTGGCTGAGCGACCTCATAAACAAGGGCGATGTCGCGGACGAGCCCCATGCAGGCATACAGACGCAGCTGCGCACCCAGAGCGCTGACCTCACGTACAGCGAGAACAAGTGGGCGAGGGCCTCGCTCACGGACGCGCTGCAGGAATGCGGCCGCGTGCTTAAGAGCGCCTATCCCGACAGGCACGAGATATTCAAGAGCGTGGACGTGAGCGACAGGGGGCGCAGGGCGATAAGGAGCGCGGCAGAGCTCGACCCGAAGGACTACAGGGAGCTCCTCCTGACAAAGGGAGTTGGCCGCGCCACCATCAGGTCGCTGGCTTTCGTCGCATCGCTCATATTCGACAAGGAGCTTGCCTACAGGGACCCCGTAGCGTTCTCGTACAACCTTGGAGGCAAGGACGGCATCCCGTTCCCGGTAAACAGGAGCACCTATGACAGCGTTGTCGAGAGCATGGACGGCATCATCGATGCGGCGAACATCGAGAAGGAGGAGAAGATAAACGCGATGAAGCGCCTGAGCCGCGCGATGTGCGAGAGCTAGCGCTTCCGTTCGCAGCTCCTGATTATTTCCGCTATGATCTTCTCGGTGTCGTCCGGGCCGTTGACCGCTATGCACTCGACGCCGGTCCTCTTGACCGGGTAGTCGTTCCCGCCCTCGAATAGCGCATCTCCTATGAAAAGCATCTCGCCGATTCCGTAGCCCAGGTACTCCTTTATCTTCATTATTCCGTGCGCCTTGTCTATGCCTTTCCTGGTGACGTCTATGGAGGTCATCCCGCCTATCGTTACCTCGAACTCCGGTATGAGCTTCTCGAGATAGCCCTTGATCGCCTGGCGCTTCTTCGCGCCAGGGTCCCACACGCTCTTGAACTCTATGGGCGCCTGCTGGCCGAGCGCGGAGAACGTTATCTGCGTCCCCCTGTCCTCGATTATCTCGCCGAAGGTGTACTCTGGCTTCTTGTAGCCGAAATCATTGAGGGCCTTCTCGAAGGCTTTCTTTATCTTGGCCCTTTCGCCCGGGCTCAGGTTCTCTGCGTATATCTGCCTCCAGGCGCCATCTACGAAACGGTAGAACGTCGTGGCGCACGTCGGGAACAGGTAAAGGCGGGAGAACGCCGCGCTGCTTGAGGGCAGGCCCTCAACGAACTGGTTCTGGAATTGGGAGTACCTGCCGCCTCCTATGACCGCGAAGTCCTTGTAGCCCAGCAGCTTGGTCAGGAGCTCGACCATGCTCGGCTCGATCATGCTCTTGCTCGGCGTGAGCGTGCCGTCCAGGTCCGCAACGATTATCTTTTTCGTCGAATAGTCCGTTCCATGCACCCCTGGCAGGTATTGCTCTGCCTCTGTTTTTATACTTATGGCGTAGGGACCTTTTCGCGCTTCCTGCGCCAACAAATAGCTTATAAAGCATGAATCCCAAGTAGGTGCGTGGTACAATTGCCAGAGCAGAGGAGCATCATAGAGCGCCTCGTGTTCAGGTTTGTGAAGAAGCGCATTGCGGGCCCCACCAGCGCCTCGGCGCTGCAGGCGATAAGCAGGATCAACGCGGACGGGCTGCACGCAACCCTGACGCTTCTCAACGACAACGTGTCGAACGCAGCCAAGGCGCGGTACAACTCCAACGCCTACATGCAGCTGATAAGGCAGATATCGCGGCTGCGCCTCGGCTCTGACGTCTCGCTGAGGCCGGTGCAGGTGGGCTACGGCGTAGACAGGGAGCTCACGCGCAGGAACCTCGACGAGATACTCGGCATCGCCGCGGACAACAAGATAAACCTCTGGATAGAGCAGGACAGCCTGTCCAGCGTAAGGGACCACCTTTCGCTGTACAGGGATATGCGGGACCGGCACAGCAATGTCGGCGCAGAGATACAGCCCGCGCATACCGGCACGGTGGGCGCGCTTGACGGCGAGATAGAGCCGAAGGACCTCATAAAGGTGAGGCGCCATTCCAACGGGGACACGGACGGCCGCGCCCGCAAGAGCGCGATAGAGCTGTACACCAGCTACGTGGACAGGCTCCTTGCGAAACGCGCGTCGGTCTCGGTGTGGGAGCACGACCTCGACGTCATAAGGAAGCTCGCTGCAGCTGACTCGCGCTACAAGAAGAGCGTCAGGTTCGAGGTGCCGATGGGCTACAACAAGCACCGCATGAAGAAGCTGCAGCAGAGCAAGATCGAGTTCAGCGTCTATGTCCCGTTCGGGAAGGACTGGGTGCCGTATCTCGTAGGGAAGCTCGCCGAGGGGCGGGTCAGAAGGATTGCGGTCGCGCTTCTTGATGGAGAAGGTGGTGAGCATGCCCGCGAAGTCTAGCATAACGCTAGTTACCGGCGCCACGTCGATGCTCGGAAGGAAAGTGGCTGAGCGGCTCATGGGCAGGGGCGACACCGTCAGGACTGTGCTGAAGGAAACGCCAAGGGCGAACGAGGAGTGGCGCATGCTGCCTCCGGGGGTCGTGCCCTATGTCGCAGACATAACGCTCAAGGACAGGAGCCAGAAGGACACGCTCCTGCAGGCTTGCAAGGGCGCGACGGACATCTTCCACATCGCGGGCGCGACGTACAACTACCGCAACACCTACGACCAGCTGATCGACGTCAACGTGGTGGGCACCGAGAACATGCTCAGGGCATGGCTGGAGGCGAACCCCGCGCCGGCACGCGGCCGCATCATATTCACGAGCAGCATCTCCGTGTACGGCTACAACAGGCCGGGGGAGACGCTGCACGAGGGCTCGGAGCCGAAGCCCGCCGGGCCTTATTCCGCGAGCAAGCTGATGGCGGAGCGCGTCATCGAGTCGTGGTGCGCGGCCAACCCGAGGCTGAGCTACTCGATCGCGAGACTCGGCACCCTTTACGGCGAGGGCTACGAGACCAGCTTCTTCAAGACGTTCGAGCTCATAAAGGATGGCATGATGACTTATGCGGGGTCCGGAGCGAACCACCTCACGCTGATCCATGTCGACGACGCGGTCGACGCGCTGATGGAAATGCACGAAAAGATGGACAAGAGCGAGGGCAGGACCTACAATGTCACGGACGGCGTGGCGCACACGGAGAAGGAGCTTTTCGGCGACGTTGCGCGCTTCATGAAGCTGACGCCCCAGAAGGAACCTGCGCGCTCGCTGTTCGCGAGGCTCGGCGTCAGGAGGAACGGCATAAAGAGCGACGAGTACGACTTCCTCAACAGCGACAGGGTCGTGAGCATAGAGAGGGCAAGGAAGGAGCTGGGCTTCAAGCCCATCAGAAGCATTGAGAAAGAGGGCAGGGAGTTCGTCGAAAGCTTCATGGCGACTCGCGCGAGGCCCGTCCAGCAAGGCTCAAGGTGGCACATATGAAACAAGGAAAAGTAGAAAAATACATACACGAGGCGCTTGAGAGCAAGGGCGCGATGCTGTTCTGCCTGGTCGATCCCGTAGACTACAAGAGCGAGGACGAGGTCATACGGGTATCCAAGCTGCTCGACAAGGGCGGCGCCGACGCCATGCTCATAGGCGGCAGCACCGAGGTGCAGGGCGAGCTGCTCGACAACGTGGCGAAGACCATAAAGGACGCGGTGGACGTGCCGGTCATACTGTTCCCGGCGAACATCTCGTCCGTCACGAGGTACGCGGACGCGATATACTTCATGTCGCTGCTCAACGCAAGGAACCCGTACTGGATAACCCAGGCGCAGATGCTAGCCGCGCCCACGGTCAAGAAGTTCGGAGTGGAGCCGATACCCGTCGGCTACATAGTGGTGCACCCTGGAGGCACTGTGGGCTGGGTCAGCGACGCCAATTTCATACCAAGGGAGAAGCCTAAGCTCGCCGCCTCGCTTGCGATGGCGGGCGAGTTCCTGGGCAACAGGCTCATACTCACGGACACCGGCTCCAACCCCGCTCTTCAGGGGGCGGGCCATGTGCCTGTGGAGATGATACGCGCGGTCAAGAGCGCGATCACGGTGCCGTACATAGTCGCGGGCGGGATACGCACGCCCGAGGAGCTTGGCAACGTCTTTGCCAGCGGCGCGGACATAGCGCAGGTCGGCACCGCGTTCGACCAGAATCCGGAGAAGGCGCTGAAGACAGTCGAGGCTTTCGCGAAGGTCACGAAGGAGGAGGGCGCAAAGAAGGCAAGGGCTTAGCATGCGCGCCCTTTACTCGCTCGAGCTAGCCGCGCTTGTAAAGGAGCTCAAGCCAATGGAAGGCTTCAGGATAAGCAGGTTCTACGAGATAGGCGATGGCAGGTTCCTCCTGAGGCTGAGGAACGGCGAGGAGCGGATGAACGTGCAGTGCATCCTGCCCTACGCCATTTTCAGCACCGACTATTCGCCGCAGGGCGTTGAGCCCACCTCGTTTGCGCTTGCCGCAAGGAAACGCGCCGAGGGCGCGAGGATCGAGAGCGTGGGCCAGCTGAACAACGACAGGATAGTCGTAATCGGGCTGAGCAAGGGCGGCGATGTCAGCAACCTGATACTTGAGCTCTTCGGCAGGGGCAATCTCATAGTCACCGACAGCGCCATGCAGATAACGCTTGCTTACTCCATGCATAACTTCAAGGACAGGTCGGTGCGCGTCAAGTCGGAGTACAAGCCGCCGAGCGGCGCGCCGCTTGACTTTATTAACCACGATAATGTAAGGAACGCGATAGCGGAAACGCAACACAAGGATCGTGAGGCAGAAGCACTTCCTGCTTTGACGAGGGGCATCGGCATAGGCACGCTCTACATAGAGGAAGCGCTTGGGAGGGCAGGAGTGCCTCCTGAAAGAAAGATTTCGGAAATAAGCAAAAAAGGATTCGACTTGATCGCGGACAGCATCATCGCGATAATAAAGGAGTGCACGGATTCGCAGTCACCCACGCTGTATATGAAGGATGGTGCGATAGTGGACTTTTCGCTGTGCCCCATAAGGAAGTACGCGCAGCTCGGGGCCACGAAGGCGGATTCCGTGCAGGCGCTGCTGGACGCGTTCTACAGCCAGCAGGTGCCCGTAGAGGCGGTAAAGAGCAGGGAGGCCCTGGAGCTCGAGAAGAGCCTGGCCAAGCAGCGCGCGCTCCTGAACCAGCTTGACGTAGAGATCGGCAAGTGCAGGGAGGGCGCGGACGTGGTAATGCGCAACCTCAACAGCATAAACGCGCTGGTAGGCTTCATGAGGCAGAACAAGCGCGCCACGAAAGAGGAGGCGCAGGCCGCAGCGCAAGAGATAAGGATATTGGATGTCAATCTAAAAGACAAGACTGTGCGCATAGATATCGGTGCATGAATGCTCAAGGTGACTTTCCTTGGAACGTCAGGATCCACGCCGACCAAGAACCGCGCGCTGCCAGCGGTCGCGCTGGAGTACAACGGTCGGCTTCTCTTGTTCGACTGCGGGGAGGGCACGCAGCGCCAGATGATGCGCTATGACATCAACATATCGCGCGTAGACGCAGTGTTCCTGTCGCACATCCACGGCGACCACTCCATAGGCATTGCGGGCCTGATAAGGACACTAGCACTGAACAGGCGCGAGGCGCCGCTTTACATATACGTGCCAGCAGGCTACGAGAATGCGATCCGCGCGCTCATAAAGTTCGACGACGTGCTGATAGGATACAAGATAATCGTGACGCCCATAAGGAAGGGCGTCATATACAAGGGCAAGGACTTCGACGTGAGCGCGTTCGCGGTGAAGCACACGGTCAGCACTTACGGTTTCGTATTCAAGGAGCAAGACAAGCTCCGCTTCATCAAGGAGAAGATCGCAGGCACAGGACTGAAGGGCCCGATGTTCGCAGAGCTTATCAGCAAGGGGAGCCTTCGCGTCGGGAGGAAGCTGATAAGGCTGAGGAGCATCACGACAATGCAGCGCGGAGTGAAGGCGGTGTACGCCACGGATACCCGGCCTTCTAAGGAAACGGAAAAGGCAGCGGAGGGCGCGGACCTGCTCATCCACGAGGCCACTTATGCGGATTCAGAGGCAGATCTCGCCAAGGAAAGGGGGCACTCCACGGCGGGAGAGAGCGCGATGCTCGCCAGGAAGGCAAAGGTAAAGAAGCTAGTCCTCACACATATGAGTGTAAGGTATAAGAATCTGAATAAGCTCTTAACTGAAGCGCGCAAGACATTTGCGGACACAGATATAGCTAAGGACGGCATGTCAATAGAAGTATAGGGCCTGTAGTCGAATGGCAAGATGCCACCTTGACAAGGTGGAGACTCCGGGTTCGATTCCCAGCGGGCCCACCTTTTTCATACCCCTGTCATGGCTAGGTGTGGAGGCCAAGAGGGCAGAAACGTTATGCGGAAAACGCGGAGAGAAGCTATTTAGGGGTTTGCACAAAAGTATGCTTGCGGGATGATTATGGACGGCGGAGACGGCTCTGGAGGACACTAAATACGATTAACGCAGCTAGCAGTTACGCCGCATCATTCGTACTTAACTCTCGATAAGCGGCGACCTGGGCGCGATACGCAAGCTGAAGGCGCTTGCCGGGGAGCAGGGGATGCGGCTGTCAGGTCTGGATTTGTACGGTAATTCACGTTACGTGTGCTATGCCGCGAAGCCGTTTGCGTACGTCATCAGGTCGGATGGGGGTATCGGCAAGTGCACCGTCGCGCTGTACGACGGGAACAACAACATAGGCAGGCTGAACAACGACGGCACCGTGCACATCGATTCAGAGAAAGCGTCAAGGTGGAGCAGGGGACTGTTCAGCGGAAACGAGAAGGAGCTGGAATGCCCGCTGAAAGGCATAAGTGCCAAGGTGCCTGCGCGAGCGCGGACAATGGCGGGCGTATGAGCATGTTAAAAGAATCTGTTTCGCATGAAAGTGCGGAGGGACGGAACATGGCAAGGGGGATGCACAACTTCTTCAGGGACGAGGCGCACCGGCCGGTATTCGGGGGCGGGAAGACCCAGGCCACCGAAGTCGGTGGCAAAGGTTATAATCTGCTTAAACTCGAACAGAACGGATTCGACGTGCCTCCATTCTTCGTGATTACCGCCGAGTCGTTCCGCAAATTCATAGGCGAGAACGGCGTGACCCTGGAAGAGCTCAGCGCCCTAGAAGACAGGAAAGCTGCGGATGCTGTGCTTGGCATGCACTTCCCCGAAAGTGCGGAAAAGGAAGTGATTGACACGTACAGGAAAATGTTCGCCGGCGCGAAGGTTTCGGTAAGAAGCTCTTCGCCAGTGGAGGACATGGAGGGGGAGAGCATGGCCGGCAGGTTTGCGACTGTGCTGTCCGTAGACGAGACCGAGCTGCTGGATGCAGTGAAGCATGTATACGCATCGCTGTTTTCCAGTGGCATCAACCTTTCCGGGAATCCTGGAATGGCCGTGGTGGTGCAGAAACAGGTATTTTCACAGAAGGCAGGGGTCGTGTTCGTGGACGCAGACAAGGTGCTGATAAGCGCGGTCCTCGGGCAAGGGAACGTGCTGGTCTCGGGTAAGGAGGACGGAGACCTCTACGTGGTGACTGGCGAGGGCTCGAGGACGTCGGTGTGCAGGCAGACAAAGATGAGCACAGACGGAAGGTCGGAAACCGCGATTCCCGAGATGGTAGGCACGAAGCGCAAGCTCATCGCCTGCGAGGTGGGAGAGATTGAAGACATGGCAAAGAAGGTCATGGATGCGTTTGGGGGCCCGCAAGACATAGAATGG
>CAYNNI010000040.1:0-21346 GCA_964398805.1 Microcaldota archaeon
TGTTTCTACAGAAGTTATCTTTTGTTGCGCCTTCGTCGTAGATATACCAGACATTGTTATACCTGCATAGCGCTCTCTTCAGGGACATATTTAAGGCTTTGGAGGCGGGTTTTATGCCTTTGCAGGCACTATGTCGAACTCCAAACTAGAGGGATTTAGGTTCGCAAAACCCGAGGGGCACTTTTGGAGCGCAGGATACAGTAATGGAAGTGTAGGTCCGCGCGACGAGAAAACGGTACAGAACTACATCAGGAGGCAGGATGTTTCTGACCAACTGCAACTTGCGATGTGACTGGCAGTGATACCACGACCTTTAGGTCGTGGAGAAGGTCATTTTATTAGCAAAGTCCGTACGCCAGCGCTCATTTTTTAGACTTATGCAGATATTACAAGCGTGTTCTTATGCGCAAGACCGTGTTCCAAGGCACAGTGGACTACATACAGGTCATGGACGAGAGCGGAGCCGTGGACTCCTCGCTCCTTCCTGCGGGCCTCGAAGACAGCAAGATAGCCGAGATGTACAAGTTCATGTCGTTCACGCGGGCGCTCGACGCAAAGTGCATAAGCCTGCAGAGGCAGGGAAGGCTCGCGACGTACGCGCCCTCCCTGGGCGAAGAAGCTACGCAGGTGGGCAGCGCGATGGCCCTGCGCCCGGACGACATCTTCGTGCCGTCGTTCAGGCAGCACGGCACCTTCCTCGTGAGGGGGCTGCCGCTGGACCTGTTCTTCCTTTACTGGAAGGGCATGGAGGACGGCTGCAGGATACCGCCCGAGGTGAAGGGCCTCCCCTACATAGTGCCCGTATCCACGCAGGTTCCGCACGCAGTCGGCATTGCGTTCGCGCAGAAATACATGAAGAGGGACCGCGCCGTCATCGTGTACCTGGGCGACGGCGGGACCTCGGAGGGCGATTTCTACGAGGCGATGAACTTCGCCGGCGTGTTCAAGGTCCCGCTGGTGACAATAATCGAGAACAACCAGTGGGCCATATCCGTGCCGCTGAAGGTGCAGACCGCGTCGGAGACGCTGGCGCAGAAGGGCATCGCTGCGGGGCTGCGGTGCGTGCAAGTGGACGGCAACGACGTCATAGGCGTATACAAGGCAGTGGGCGACGCGATCCAGAACTCGAAGGACGGCGCGACCCTGATAGAGTGCGTCACGTACCGCATGACGATGCACACCACATCTGACGATCCTACAAAATACAGGAGCGACGAGGAGGTCGCGATGTGGGCGAAGCGCGACCCGATATCGCGCGTCAGGGCTTACCTGTCCGGGAAGGGCCTGTGGAACGACTCGCTGGAAGCGCAGATGCAGGACGATTACAAGAAGCAGATAGACGCCGGGGTCGAGAAGGCCGAGGCCTTCAAGCAGGACCCGAAGAGCGTTTTCGACAACGTTTACAGCTCGGTGCCGCAGGTGCTCAAGGCTGAGTACGAGGAGGCTGCGGGCGCGAACTTCTGGCTAGGGTGACATGATGCAGATGAACATGGCAAGCGCGATCAACAGCGCCCTCGACGCGATACTCACCGAGAACCCCAACTCGATGGTGCTCGGCGAGGACGTAGGCAAGGACGGCGGCGTATTCAGGGTCACCGACGGGCTCCAGGCGAAGCACGGCCTAGACAGGGTCATCGACACCCCGCTCGCGGAGTCGGGGATAATCGGCGTCTCGATAGGCATGGCGCTCTCAGGCATGCTTCCAATACCGGAAATGCAGTTCGCCGGCTTCATGTACCTCGGCTTCGACCAGCTAGTGAGCCACGCGGCGAGGTACCGGAGCCGGACCAGGTCGGCTTTCTCGGTCCCGATGATAGTGAGGACGCCCATAGGCGGCGGGGTCCGGGCGCTGGAGCACCATTCGGAGAGCCCAGAGGCGCTGTACTCACACGTAGGCGGCCTGACAGTCGTGGTGCCGTCATCGCCCTACGACGCGAAGGGCCTTCTCATCAGGGCGTCGCACATGCACGACCCTGTAATATTCCTCGAGCCCACCAAGCTCTACAGGCTGTTCAAGCAGGAGGTGCCGGATAGCAGCTACGAGGTAGAGCTCGGCAAGGCCGCGAGGCTCCGCGAGGGGGACGAGCTGAGCATAATCACGTACGGCACAATGGTGCCCGTGGTCAAGAACGTAGTAGAGAAGAAGAGCCTCTCCGCGGACATCATAGACCTGCGCACCATAAACCCGCTTGACGAAGATGCCGTGCTGGCGAGCGCGAAGAAGACCGGCAAGGTGCTCATCGTGCACGAGGCTCCGCTGAGCTTCGGCGCCGGAGCCGAGGTTGCGGCAAGGATAGCCGAGAAAGCGATATTCGAGCTTGATGCGCCGATCATGCGCGTGGCCGCGCCAAGCCTGCCCTTCCCGTTCCCGGGCTACGAGCAGTACTACCTGCCGAACGAGGAGAAGGTGTCGCGAGCTATAGACAAGCTGATGGCTGAGTGAGATGAAGGACATAAGATTCGTAGATGTCGGGGAGGGCATCACCGAGGGGCACCTGCAGAAATGGCTTGTCGGCGACGGCACGCAGGTGAAGGAGGACCAGCCCGTGGTGCAGGTCGAGACCGACAAGGCGATGGTGAGCGTGCCCGCGCCGATAGACGGCACCATAAAGATAATGGCGAAGGACGACACAATACTGCACGTCGGAGATGTCCTCGCATACATAGGCACGCCGCAGGAGCTCGCCAACATACCACAGCCGGCAGCGCAGCCGGCAGCGCAGCCCGCGGCGCAACCCTCCGCGCCCGCTCCAGCCGCGCAAGCCACGGCGATAAAGTCCGCCGCTGCCCAGGAGTTCCTCAAGTCTATTCAATCCGTAAAACCAGAGCCTGCGCCTGCAGCGCCGAGCGCCCAGGCGCGGGAGACCCTTGCAACGCCCTCGGTCCGGAAGCTGGCGCGCGACCTTGGCGTCGACATATCGCAGCTGGCAGGAACAGGGCCTGCAGGCCGCATCCTGGAGAGCGACGTGAAATCAGCGTCAGCAAAGCCCGCACAGCAGCCCGCGCCATCGAAACCTTACCTGCCCGAGGAGCAGCCCACAGGGGAGACGGAGCGCATACCTCTGACCCAGACCCGCAAGGCGATCGCAAGGAACGTGGAGGCGTCGCTCGGAATACCCGCCGCTGTCCACATGGACCTGATCGACGCCCAGGCGTTGTTCGACACTGTGCAGAGGGAGAAGGGACGGATGCAGTCCGAACTGGGCGTGCACCTGACATTCCTGCCGTTCATCATAAAGGCCGTTGTAGAGGCCCTGAAGGAAAACCCAAGCTTCAACGCCAGCTATGATGCCGAGCGCATGGAAATTGTGCGCAAGAAATACTACAACGTCGGGCTTGCGGCTGAGGCGCCCGACGGCCTCAAGGTCGTGGTCATAAAGGGCGCGGACCGGAAGAGCATACTCGACATCGCGAGGGAGATACAGCAGCTGCACACGAAGATAAACGACCAGACCATAACCCTCGAGGAGATGCGCGACAACACTTTCACGATAACGAACATAGGCAGCCTCGGCGGCGGCTTCCTGTCGGTGCCGATAATAAACCACCCCGATGTCGCGATACTGGGCACGCACATGATAGCGGACATGCCCGTCGTACGCGAGGGCAAGGTCGTGGCGCGGAAGACGCTGCCGATATCCCTCGTGTTTGACCACAGGGTCGTGGACGGCGCCGAGGCGGTCCGCTTCGCGAACGCCCTCAAGAAATACCTCGAGGATGTGGACTTCCTCGAGATGCTGAGCTAACGGTGCTTGCATGGTGATGGGTTCTTTGCCTCAACAAGAAGACCTTGTCGTGATAGGCGGAGGCGTAGGCGGATACTTCGCGGCGATACGCGCCGCGCAGCTGGGCATGAGCGTCGCCATCGTCGAGAAGGGCAAGATGGGCGGCCACTGCCTCAACTACGCCTGCATACCCTCGAAGCTGATGATAAAGGCCGCAGACATATTCTATGAGGCGCAGCACTCGCAGAAATTCGGCATAAGCGCGTCCGCGGCGGTAGATGCGAAGAAGCTGCTCGAATGGCGCATCTCAGTTTCGAAGAGGCTTGAGGACGGCGTCAGCTTCCTGTGTAGGTCCAACGGCGTCGACATGCTCAACGCAGCAGCGACATTCCTTTCCTCGAATTCGGTCCAGCTCACCGATGGGGTGACGCTCCAGTTCAAGAAGGCGGTGATAGCGACGGGCTCCGAGCCCGCGCCGCTCCCGGGATTCGAGTTCGGAAGCAGCGTAATGGACTACAAGCAGGCTCTGATGATGGACCGCATCCCGAAATCAATGGTCATAATCGGCGCGGGCTACGTCGCGGTGGAACTTGGCACGCTCTTTGCGAAGTTCGGGACCGAGGTGCACATAATAGCAAGGTCCGACGTGCTGCGCACATTCGACAGGGATGCTGTCGCGCTGGTGAAGAAGCGCATGCAGGACCTCGGAGTGCAGGTCCATACGGGAGTGACTCCGGCATCGCACGACTCCGGCTCGGTGACTCTCAGCAGCGGCGAGACGATAACCGCAGACGCCATCGCCGTGGCCATCGGCCTCTCCCCCTTTACGAAGGATCTCGGCCTCGAAAACACGAAGGTGCAGCTCGACGAGAGGGGCTTCGTGAAGGTCGACTCTGCTCTGCGCACCACGGACCCTAGCATACTTGCTGTTGGCGATGTGATCGGCGAGCCGATGCTTGCGCACAAGGCGATGCGACAGGGCATAGTCGCGGCAGAGGTCGCGTCCGGAGCCAGCGCCGCATACGACAACCTTGTCGTGCCCGCGGTGATATTCTCAGATCCCGAGATCGCGATAGCCGGCAGCGTCGAGGAGCGGGAGGGCGTCAAGGTGACGAAGTTCCCCATGACCGCGATAGGCAGGGCCGTGGCGCTCGACACAACGAACGGATTCGCCAAGATCGCTTACGATGCCGACAACATCGTCAGGGGCGTGGAGATGGTGTCCGACGAGGCGAGCTCTATGATAGCCGAGGCTGCGCTCGCGATAGAGATGGGCGCAACCCTCGAGGACATAGCAGATACGATACATCCCCACCCGACGTACAGCGAGGCCATGCAGGAAGCGGCGGAAGCCGCGCTGGGCAGGCCCATACACTTCTTCTACGGGCCGCAGCGGAAGTAAGCTATAGAAACCTGTATTGCTAGATGAATTGCATGGCTCCTACACCCGTGCAGGCCCAGCAGAAGCCTTACACAATTGATTACATCGGCAAGGAGACTCCGAACGTCTCGCTATTCAGGCTCAGGGCCGCGGATTCTGCGAAGCTGGACTTCCATCCCGGGATGTTCGTGATGCTCGAGTGCAGGGACCCTGCCAGCGGCGCGAAGGTGTCGCGCGCGTTCTCCATAGCCTCGGCCCCGCAGCAGGACTATCTCGAGTTCATAATAGGGATGGTGCACGGAAGATTCACCTCCAATCTCGACAGCGCGAAGGTGGGCGACACGCTCTACGTCACGGGCCCGTACGGCCAGTTCACGTTCTCCCCGGAAACTGACAAGAAAGCGCTCTTCCTTGCCGGCGGCACCGGCATATCGCCGTTCATGTCCATGCTCCGCTCCATAAAGCTCCTCGGCACAGGCAACGACGTATGCATGCTCTACAGCGTCAGGTACCCCGCGGAGATAATAAGGAAGGCAGAGCTGGACGAGCTTTCCCCGCAGATAGGGCTCAGGCTCGGCGTTACTGTGACCAGGCCGCAGCCCGGCGACGGATGGGCCGGAGAGACCGGGCACATAGACGCGGACATGATAAAGAGGCTGGTCCCGGACTACGCGCAGCGTACGCCGTACATATGCGGGCCCCTTGCATTCGTCAAGGCGATGAAGGACGCGCTGTCTTCCTTGGGCGTGCCCGCGGAAAGCATAAGAGCTGACGTATGGGGATAGCCGCGGTCCGCGGCGGGCTAGATTCTAGTTTCATAGGCGGCAGAGGCAGATATCCACATCACAGCCGTCTTACCATCCCTAGTACCTTCTTACCTTTCTGAGAAATCACATAGGCATTGTAATACTTGCCCTCTACAGCCACGCCCGCAGTCTTGACAAGGTCATACTTCCTTAACCTTGATAACTTTGCCGAGAGCGTTCTTCCGTTCCTTATCTTCGCTCGTAGTTCGCTAAAGCGTTTGGGCGTACCCAGTAATTCGAGTATGTCTAGCGCATAGGGGGATAACATCAGTTTCAAGAGGTCTCTCTTATCGTCCTCCATGCGAGCTTATCTGGAAAAATGGTATATCTGTTCTACTGAAAGTATAATCGGATATATTTAAGTATATCTCGTTATATCAAATAGAGTGTCCTTGACGAATTTCAGGCTTCGCAGAAGCCGGTGTCCTCGCATTTCGGTAATAATTACTGCTTATGATCGGAAACAATTTTTAGAAGGGGCCATCTATTCGGTATTGAACCAGACCCTCGACATATCCCGGTACGAGATTATCGTGATTACCAACTTCCACGATGATGGAATTGAAAACCTATGCAAGCGGAAGAAAATACGGTATCTGATCTCGAATAGGAAGCCCAAGGGAGAGTTTCTATATGAAGCGATTAAGCATTCAAAAGGAAGCGTGATTTCCCTGCTGGATGATGATGATTTATTTCTGCCCAATAAATTGGAAGTGTTAAATGACGCATTCGAGGACGAGAACCTGATATACTTTCATAATGCTTTGACTGCCGTAGATGAATTGGGGAACAGCATCGATTTTAGCTTTCACACTACAAGCATAAAGATCATAGAACGCGAGAACATCCGCGTCAATATACCCATCCTATTTAAGGAGGGCGGCTATTTCAACAGCAGTTCAACAACATTCAGGAAGAAAATCCTTAACAGCAGAAAGTACAAATACCAAAATATAAGTTCCCCTGATTCTTTTATTTTCTACGTCTCCTTATGCTCCATATGCGAGTCCCAGCATAGGATGCGTTTCACCAAGCGGATCCTGACCCGCTACCGATTCAGTCCTAGGATTCGGCAGTACGCACTCACGACCTATATAAACTGCAAAGAGCGCGTTTGGAAAGAGCGTTGCTCAGAATCCGATTATTATGTGCACATTCTTAGAAGAAATAACCTGCTTGGATATTTTACGAAGGAATTTTCTAGGTATCGTCTTGCCTACAAATTCTATTCTATATATCATCACAGCAAGCGATTCAATCCAAAACTGTCCGATTATATTCGCCTCCTATGCCCTCCTGTCTCTAAGATTGACGTTGCGCTGCTATCCGCGGCATTCCCGAAGCTGATCAGGCAGCACTTGATAAAGCGCAGATTTCTTTCCGAACGGAAATTTGAGTCAAACTACGAAGGATGGATAAACTAGGAGTCATCAAAATCTGCAGTGTATGGAGGAAAGACTTCAAAGAGTGAAAATCAGAGCTTGTTCAGCCTTTTGTAGATCTCTTCGGGCTCCAGCTTCGTGGTAAGGAGCGGTATGCGCTCGACCTGCGCGATCTTCACCGCCAGCCTGTCGATGTTGGCGACGTTGTGTATCACGACCACCTTCGGCTTTATCGGCGCGACCCTCACAACCACAAGCGGGGACCTTCCGGTAGAGACGCGCTCGAATATGAACGCGCGTTCTGTAGTCGAGCCGAAAAGCTTCGGGTACTCCGCTGGCGACATCTCGAGTATGATGCGCATGCTGTCCAGCCTGGTATAGCCGAAAAGCTTTATCGCGTCAAGGTAGTTCGGGTTAGCGACGACCTTGCCCTCTATGATCCTGTTGAAGTCCATGCCGCTTATCGGCGCAGCGAAGTCGTGTATCGTGTATATCGGATCGCCCTCCGCCTTCTGCGGCGACAGCCTCTCAAGCTGCCCGGAGACCGCGCCGCCGTGCGTCTCGTCTATCTTGAAAAGCGCGTCCACGAACCTCTTTATCACACCGACGCCAGGGCTGAGCCTCCTGTTGCTCTCGTAGTCGCTTATGGTCGAGGTCGAGATCCTTATGCTCTTCGCAAGCTCTATCTGCGTCACTCCGAAAAGCTCGCGCCATTTCTTCATGGCGCTGCCCGGGCTCTCGGATAGCGTTATCTCCCCTGCGATCCTCTCTCTGAGTTCATCCATCGCGTCACATGTGTGGCTGCCGATTCCGCCTGGCATTCTTCCTGTGCTTGGTCCGCTTATCTACATCTTTATAGAGCGCATCTATATAGCTTTCGCTGGCGTATTCGCTGTTTTTCAGGGTCTCGGCGACGCGCGCAGCCTGCGGCTCCTTTTTCATCACGCCGTACACGACCAGCGTCACCCCGCCAAGGAAGAGCAGGATCGATGCGAGGCCCATTCCCACCGCGGTGCCGTAGGGATAGCCCAGCTGCCCGCGGTACTCTGCCATGAGCGCCTCGTCGAGCCCAAGGTACATCACCCTTGCGCTTACCGCTGCGTTCGAGGACGCGCTCCCCTCTGTGTTGTCTATGACCACGTAAATGCTGCTGTTGTAGAGCTGGTTCCCCGGAAGCACCTTGCTGGCGTTGACCGGCAGGAGAAGCTGCGTCTGCTCAAAAACAAAGGTGCTGTTGCTTTGATACAGGCCGCGCGCGGAGCCCAGCCCTCCAGCAGAGCCGCCCGCAGCGGAAACGAGCTGCTGCCACGATCCGAATCCGCTTGCGTTGAAAAGGTAGACGTTCACGGGCGCGCTCAGCGCCGCGGAAACTATGACGGTCTGCGCATCTGACGTGTTTATGGCGACGTAGGCGAAGCCGTTGCTCGGCACCGTCCTGTTCACGATGACAGTGGGCACGTCTGAGGTCATGCCCCCTCCCAAGGCGCGGTTCACATAGCCCGCAGAAAGGAATACCGCCGTGGCTGCCGCCAAGAGCAGCAGGCCCGAATAGATCAGCTTCTTCCTCATTGGAATGCCCGTTGCGCGTTCTGCAGTGATTCGGAAGCCAAGGAATATATACAGTGCAGCCCATCTCACGCAGTTGCGCGCGCGCCAGCGCCCCTGCCATAGTCCTGCTTGAGCATCGCCAGCACTATCTCGTCGACGAACATGTCGCCGACCAGGGCGTTCTGCCTCAGCACTCCCTCCTTGACGAAGCCGAGCGAGGCCAGGAGCCTCAGCGCCCGCCCGTTGAACGCCAGCACGGATGCATACGCCCTGTTTAGGCGCAGCTTGTTGAAGCAGAAGCCAAGGAGCAGTTCCAGCGCATCTTTGGCGTAGCCCTCGCCCCAGTAAGGCTTCCCCAGCCAGAACCCTACCTCGCCCTTCATGTCGCGGTAGTCCAGCCTGCCCACGTTGCATGCACCTATGAGCATCCCGGCATCGAGGCGTATCCCGAAATGGAACCCGCTCTTTTCCTCGTACTGCTTCTTCGCCAGCCCTATCAGGGCCAGCGCATCCTCCCTCTTGTACGGATGCGGGAACTCGCCCGGGCGCGCAGCGTAAAGCGCAACCTCCTCATCGTCCGCAATCCTCGCGAGCTCGTCCGCGTCGCCCTCCTCAAGCGTCCTGAGGTACGCCCTCAGGCCCGCTGCGCGGATTTCCATGAAGAAAGAGCGTTCGGCACATTATTAAAACTTCACTGAGCTATAGTGCGGTGTTCGCATGAACGGAATACCCCGCATCAAAACTGGAATCCCAGGCCTTGATTCCATGTTCTTTGGCGGAGTGCCGGAGCAGAGCCAGGTGCTCGTAAGCGGCGGCCCGGGCGCAGGGAAGACCCTGCTCTCATTCAACATACTGTACAACTGCGCGAAAGCGGGATTGCCCGCGGCTTTCATAACCTTTGAGGAGCAGCCAGAGGCGGTGATAAAGAACGCGAAGGAGACCTTCGCGGAATTCAGCGACATAGACTCGCTGGTAAACGACAAGAAGTTGGTCGTCGACGGCACCGCATCGGCGCTGCGGATAGTCTCGGACACCTCGAACCCGATGTACTCGTTCGGCAACATCGTTTCCGACATCGAAGGCATAATACGGTCCAACGACGCGAAAGTTGTGGCGATAGATTCCATCTCGCTGCTCAAGCTCATGCTCGGGGACCCGTTCACGTACTACAAGTCCATGATAGCGCTCGTGTCCAACCTCAAGCGCCTGAACGTGACAACGTTCCTGACCACGGAGCTGTACTCCACGGAGCGCAAGAAGCTGAGGTTCAGCCCGGAATACTTCATATTCGACGGGATACTCGCCATGTACCAGGGCGGCGAGGAGGAGAAGCGCGTCCTTACGATGGAGGTCCTCAAGATGCGCGGAAGCAACCACAGCCTTACCCTTGCGCCCTACGAGATAACCTCCCAGGGCTTCAGGGTATTCACGATAGAGCAATGATCCGATGCAGGGCTTTCTGACCGGCATGAGGAAGCCTAGTAAAAGCAAGGCGGAGGAGGGGCGCGCCCCGCAGGCGGGCGCTGAGCGCGTCGATAGGCGGCGCCTAGTGTACGTTGGCGCAACTGCCGTGGTGGTTGCCATCGCGCTGCTCCTTGTCGTTTTCGGAAACCGCGGAAGCGCGCTTCAGAGGTGCAACGGCGTAATCCTGCAGCAGCAGCGCAACTCGTGCCTCGAGGCCCTCGCCAGCGCCGAGATGAACGCGTCCATATGCGGCTACATAGGCTACGCGCCGCGCCGCTACGACTGCCTCAGCAGCGTCGCGATCGCATCGTCCAATGCAACGCTGTGCACGAAAATCAACGACACCGCGTCAAGCGCGGCATGCGTGACCAGCATAAGCAACTCCACGCGCGATATCGGCTACTGCTCGCTGTTGCGCGAGCCGTACAATTCGACGTGCGCCTTCGGCATGGCCAGTGCCAGCGGCTTCGCGCACGCGGGCGACTGCCTGCTTATAGCGAACTCGTCGCAAAGGTCAACCTGCATGGCTCTCAACGGATTCCGAAGCGCGGTAGTTGGCCTGAACGCGAGCTTCTGCGCCGGGCTCCCGGATTCGAGCAACACATCGCTCCTATCCTCGATGGTGTCGATGAGCAATCCGCATGGCGCGCAGGCCATGGAGCTCTCGCTGCTCAACGCGACACCGCGAAGCTACTGCTATTACAGCCTCGCGGTGCAGATACCCGACAGGAGCCTCTGCAATCTCACCTCGGGCTACATGTACCTGCTTTGCAACTCCACGTTTTCGGGCCACGTGAACGCGACACCTGCAAACGCGACCAGCCTTTCCACGTGCGGCTACATCCCAGACTACCTCAGGCCGCTGTGCGAGTACGGCATCGTCACTGCGCAGGCCATTGAAGGCAGGAACGCGAGCGTGTGCCTCCAGATAAGCATCACGCAATACCAGTACTCCTGCATGGCATCGCTCGCGTCGAAATACGGGAACGCTTCGTACTGCGCGCTCATAGGCAACTCCACGGTCAAGCAGTCCTGCGAATTCGGCGCAGCACACGGCGCAAGCGCGCCTGCGGGGTAGTGATGTAATTGGCGAAGAGAATCGGAATAGTCTCTGCAATAGGCCCCTCGCGGCGAAACGGCGTAGTCTACGGCCTGGTCGGCTCGACGCCCGCGCAGTCGGCATCGATATCAGAGCTCGCGCTCTATGACAAGGTCGAGGCCGAGGGCGGGATGCTCATAAAGACCGGCACAGCCAGCGCAAAGGAGTATCGCGAAACGCTCGAAAAGAGCATCAAGGCCCTGGGCCTCGGCGCCAACGCCAAGAAGTTGGAACTCGCGGGCCGGCCGTACCGCGCCCAGGCCAAGCTGCTGATCCCGAGGCTCATAGGCGCTGCGGCAGAGCTCGCCAAGGCCCTGGTGTCCAGCGCGCCCATGGTGGTGAGGTTCCACAGCGACGGCGACGGGATTAGCGGCGCTACCGCGCTTTACCGGGCAATCTCGCGCATGCAGGAAAAGCTGGGCGCCGTGGAGCCCGCGATAACATGGAACATGAACAAGCGCATCGCTTACGGCGAGGACGAGCTGAACGAGGACCGCATGTTCTTCGGCGCGTGGAAGAGCGCAGAGAGGCCGGTGCTGCTGATAACGGACTTCGGCACCTCGCCCGATAGCGTGAGGGCGCTCGAGGCGCTCCGCGAGGCCGCGGTCATCATAATGCTGGACCACCACCCGCCTTATGAGGGCTTCCCGCGCAGCGCGGCGAGCCATTACATAAACAGCTGGGACCTCGGCGCCGATTCCGACTTCACCGCCGGCCTGCTGTCCTGCCTGCTGGCGGAGATACTGTGCGACGTTGACGTCGAGGACCTGAAAGCCGCGTCGCTGCTGAGCGACTACAGCACCTACGCGGACAAGGGCAGCGCCGCAGTTTCGAAGACGGCGCTCATACTCGACTTCCTTGCCGCTAGCGGCTCGCAGGTCAAGCCTGCGGGGATAGATGCGGTGCTCGGCGACCGAGAGCGCCGGGATGAGACGGCAATGCGCGCGAAGAGCATGCAGGACGAGGCTCTCGCCATGGGGCTCAAGACCATGAGGAGCTACAGGTCGAGGTCCGGCATCAACGTATACGTGCTCGATTTCGGGCACATAGCGAAGCTCGGGCTGGACTTCCCGCCGCCGGGGAGGCTGGGCTCCATATTGCAGCGCGAGCTCGAGTCGCGCAACGGCGCGAACACGGTAACGATAATCTATTCAAAGTCCAGGATCAGCGTCAGGATCAGCGGCGGCGTCGTGGACAGCGTCAGGATACTGGATGTCATAGCCAGGATTAAGAAATCCGCGGACTTCGAATTCTCGGGAGGCGGCCACACGAAAGCAGCGGGGATAGGCGCAGAGAGCAGCCACATAAAGGACATAGTCGACACGCTCCTGCTGGAGCTCGGCGTGGAGAAGCGCTGATCACGCGTGCAGCTCCACTACGCCCTTGGCCTCCTTCTCATCAAGCCCGTAATCGCTCATTAGCCTGTCTATGACGTCTTCCTGCTTCGCGTGTTCCTTCGAGATCTTGCGACCGGCCTCTGCGGCTATTATCTCGAGCTCGCCCCTGACTATGTCCTTGACGCTCGCGTGGAATGCGCGCTGCAGCCTCTTCGCTATGGTTGCGCTCAGCTTCCTCGACTCCTTGCTGCCGCTGAGCGCCTTTATCCTCTGCGGGAAGGCGTAGCCGAAGCGCCTGCTCGGGTACTCCTCCTTCGCCAGCGCGATCCCGCTCGACATGCACGCGTTCATGTAGCGCCAGTAGGTGTAGTACTGCGACCTTACGGCCCTTGTCGCGAATATGGTTGCGCGCCCGAGCGCGCTGAACGCGCTGCGCATCTCCGAAACCTTCAGGTACCTCCTCGGTATGTTCTCGTCCAGCCAGCTGATCAGCATGTCGTTGGTAAGGTCGGTGCTCATTATCGCCCTGAGGGGCGCGGAAGCGCTGTTGGCGTAGAATATCTTGTCCAGGAGCTCGAAGACGTCTATCTTCCTGTCGCGCATCCCGAGCACGTCAGTGGCGTCCTCTTTCGCGCCCGCCACGGCGAAAAGGTCGTTTATCGCGCTCCGCGCATCGCCGTTCGAGCGCTGCGATATCGTCTCTATCTGCCCTCTTTCCGCACTGGCCCCTGCGCGCGCGCACACCCTTTGCAGCAGCGCCGCGATGGTCTCTGCAGGCAGCCTCTTGAACTCCACAGGGTCCGTCTTGCCGCGGAGGAACGTTATGCTCTGGTCCCACATGCTGTTCGCAACGAATATCACAGGGTTGTGCGCGCGCTGGATGAGTTCCCCGACCGCAGAAGCTGCTCCCTTGTCGAATCCCGACGCGAGCTCGTCTATCTCGTCGAGCACTATCACGTTCCTGCTTCCGCGCATGCTCCTCGACGTTGCTGCGGCTATCAGGCGCCTCTCGATGCTGGCCTTGTCCCTGTAGTCGTTCGCGCCCATCTCGACCAAGTTCCAGCCGTGCTCTTCGGAGAGCAGGTGCACCGAAGCTGTCTTGCCGGTGCCTGCCGGGCCGTAGACCAGCAGCGGCTGCCTCGCCTTGCCGTTGTCGATGTCCGAGGCGAATTTCCTCAGCTTGCCTACCGCGCTCTCGTTGCCGAGTATCTCGCCGAGCGAGGAAAGCCTGTAGAACTCATCGTAGCCCGCCATCAAATCGCGGTCCAGCGCCCTGGCGCGCCGCCCCCTTATACTTTCGATGCGAACAAATTAATGGCTGCGCCTCGGGATTGCATGCCGTTGGCCTGTCGTGCCGTCAAGGAAAGGCCGCGCAGCCGTTATCTGCGCATTTCTGTGATGTCGCGCATCGCTTCAATGCTCAGGTCGCCCCTGCCCACTGCCTTCTTAAGTATGTCCTGCGTCTCGGCGGGGCAGCCCGCTATGAAATTGTCTATAAGGTAGAATCCCATCCTCAGTTCGCATAACACAGAGCCCTTGCTCAGCATGAGCGCGTAGGCGGTGCGCTTCGAGATGCCGTCGCTCCTGAGCAGCTCGTCGAACGCCTTCTCCGCCTCGTCAACAACAGCCTTGCGATCGCGATGCTCATCCTGTGCAGATTCGGTCATTGTATCGCGTTATCCTGTGTCCGGGGAGATATTTATACCTGCGGTTATGGCGCAATTTGCTTGACAAGTCCTGCCATATTGTAAAGCAGGCGCAGGGCAGGCACCCCAAAACGGCTCCTCGTCAATTCCCGCTTCGGGAGCCGATAAAGCTATTTAAGCGTTGCTTTCGATACTACGCTGATTCAATGCGCGCTAGCAAGGCTAGGCGGATAGAGCCCGTACCAAGTCACGTCGCCCTCATACCAGACGGCAACAGGCGCTGGGCCAGGGGCCACATGCTCTCCCTGCGCCACGGCTACTCCTACGGCATCAAGAAGTTCATGGATTTCAGCGTGTGGGCGAAGGGCTTCGGAGTAAGGACCATAACGGTCTGGGCGCTTTCCACGGAGAACATAAAGAAGAGGAGCGCGTCGGAGCTGAGCACCCTGTGCAAGCTCTACGAGATGAGCGCCAGGGATCCCGCCATACTCGCCAAGCTGGCGAAGAACCACGCGCGCATAAGGGTCGTGGGCAACCTGCGCATGCTGCCTAAGAGGCTGCGGGAGGCGCTGCGCTACCTGGAAAGGGCCACGCCGGCCTACAAGGAGCTTACGATAAACCTGCTTGTCGGATACGGAGGCCGCGACGACATACTGCATGCGCTGCGGAGCGCGCAGTCATGCGGCGGGAGCAGCGTGGGCGAGGACTTCATAGCGAAGCACATACAGACCGCCTCTGTGCCCGACGTGGACCTAATAATAAGGACGAGCGGGGAGATGCGCCTGTCCGGCTTCCTTCCCGTGCAGTCCAGCTACTCGGAGCTCTATTTCGCGAAGAAGTACTGGCCCGATTTCAACAGGCGCGACCTAGAGAAGGCGCTGCAGACATACGCATCAAGGGAAAGGCGGTTCGGCAGGTAAGTGTTTCCGATGTCAGAGCGCATAGACAATCTGCCCGAGCTCAATCCGTTCACCAGGCGCCTTCCAAAGACGCCGGTCCTCTTCGGCGTCCTGCTTCTCGCGTGCATGCTCATGGGCATCAGCGCGGTCGCCCTGATAAACGGCATCGCGAGGCTTGGCACCTACGCGCTGCTCGCCGACGGCGTCATAACCGGCATCCTGGTCATAGTGCTGCCCGCGCTCCTGACCATAATACTGGTCAAGTCCCTGCGCCGCTACATCAACTCGAAGTACATATTCTTCGTGGTTATGATCGGCGCGTTCTCCTACGGCATATTCATCAACGTGGGCAGCGCGGTCTATGCCGTGTTCGACGCATATGTCATTGCGGAGGTGATAATCCTCGTAGGCAACGCCAGCATATTCGCGTGGTGGTTCTTCGTCGACAAGCTGCTCCTCGGCCAGCACAGGCGCGCCTCGCTGCTCGCGCTGGTGCAGCCCACGCTCAACGCGCTGCTTTACATCCCGTACAGCAGGTTCATCCTAGAGTTCAACACCCCGCTGAGCGAGCTCCTGCTCAAGCTCTATGCGGGGATAGGCGTGTTCCTCGTGGTGAGCTACGTCATAACATCTGTGCTGGAGCGCCCGATAAAGCGCAGCATAGGCATGCGAAGCATCATGGACGCGGTTTCGCAGATGCTGCAGAACTGGCTATTCGGCATAAACATATCCAAGCCCTTCGGGTCCAGCTTCGGCACGCCGTTCGACGTGGCTACGCACACGATAGCAATCAAGGGCGCAAGGGACGGCGCGCTGAAGGCGCTGTTCTTCGTGCCCGAGATACACTACGGCCCAGCGGGAACGCTCGGGGGCAGCAACTTCCCGTACATGCTCGAGCGCTATGCGGCGCAGAAATACCGCGTGCCGTCCTTCATCATGCACAGCGCGGTCAACATCGACCGGAATCCCGTCTCGGCAAGCCAGCTCGCGCAATTGAGGCAGGCGCTGGACGGCGGCGTCCTGGCGTGCAAGCGCGGCTCCGGCGCGTTCTCCTACTCGGCCGCGAGTTCGCGCGGGGCGCGGGTGATACGGCTCCGCCTAGGCAATGTTAGCCTCCTGACCATGACCCGGGCGCCGCGCGTCACAGAAGATGTCGCCCCTGAGGCCGCGCAGCTCTTCAGGGCGGTGCTCGAGACGAAGTTCGGAAGCACTGTGCTCGTCGAGGCGCACAACTCCCGCTACGAGAGCGCGCCGAAGGAGGAGCTTGCCGGTGTCGGCCCGCATTCGAGGCTTGCCCGGGATTTCTCCAGCGCGATATCGCTTCTCGACGGCGCCGAGCACAGGGGCGCAGGCATGCGGGCCGGCTTCGCAAGCGTCGAGATCTACAACAAGCTGGGCCGGCCTGTAGACCTCGCAGATGGCAACCTCAACGTGGCTGTGTTCGGGATCAACGGCTTCAAGTACGCGATGCTCCAGTTCAATGCCAACAACATGCTGCCGCATCTGCGCGACGCCATACTGCGGCACATAATGCAGGTTTACGGGATCGATGCGGAGGTATACACCACGGACACGCACGCAGTCAATTCGTTCGGGCTGAGCGAGGACAACGAGATGGGCAAGCACGTGAAGTACGCCAAGCTCGAAGCGATCATAGATGCTGCCATGTCGAAGGCGCTGTCAGGAATGGCGCCGGCGAAGGCGTACTACGGCGAGCATCTGATGGAAAGGTTCCCGGTGTGGGGCCCGAACACGATGGAGAAGCTCACCACTGCCATTAACACGGTCATCGAGCTGGCGCGTCTGTTCGTGCCTGTAGTTGTCGCTGCTGGATTCATAGCCGCAGCGTGGGTAATACTTCTTGTGTAGTGATGCTGTGCTGCCTTACGCGTTCGCTGCAGTGGCTGTCGTCGCCTCGCTTGCCGCGGGCAAACCCGAGAAGGCAGGGCGCTACTATGCGGCTGCTGTCGTTGCAGCGGCCGCAGTCGCTGCGGCCGTGGCGCTGTACCTAAGCCAGTCCGCAGGCTCTGTGCTCTTCCTGATGGGCATCTCCGCGCTCTCGTGCGCTCTTGCAGTCTGCTACATGCGGCATCCAAGGCTCTTCGCGGCGCTGCTATTGCTGCTCGTCTTAGGCTTTGCGGCATATGTTGCCGGCACTGCCGGCATTCGGTCCGTGGGATTCTTCGGGATGGGCTCTGTGTGCGGCCTGCTGTACAGGGATGCCGTGCAGCGCCGCAGAATCGGCGCGGAAAGGAATAGCAAGCGCAGGGAGACCAACAGGGACCTCATGCACATCCTTCTCGGTGTCATAGTCGCCGCTGTGCTGGTGTTCGTGGCGCTTCCGTACTCGGCCTATGCTGTGTTCGCGCTGATTCTCTCGGGCTATGCCCTCAACACCCTCTTCCTGGGCAGGGATTCCCATACCGCATACGGCAGGGCGCTTGCCGCGCTGGAGCGCAGCAACACCACATACGGGATAGGCGCGGTGTATCTCGCAGTTGGCGCCTCGCTTGTGATAGGCTTCGCAGGGACCATGCCGCTGATGCTTTTCGGCGTCGCGGCGGTGTTCTTCGCGGACCCTATGGCAACGATAGTCGGCATCAGGTTCGGAAGGCTCCGCCTTCCCCACAGCAAGAGCAAGACCTTGGAGGGCACGCTCTCGTTCTTCCTCCTGCTGGCGCTCGCCGGCGTTCCTCTGATAGGCGCTTACGCGCTTCCGCTTTCAGCGGCGCTAGCATTTTTAGAAAGCCTGGACATCTCAATCGACGACAACATGCGCTCCGGCATCGCGATAGCTCTGATTGGCATCGCGCTGCGGCTGTGACTCGCTCGCTTAAACGACGAACACGATGTAACGCATAAATACCCGGCCCGCGTCAAATCCTACGGTGCCGGTTTCGAAGGCCTTCATGGAGAAGAAGGACGACGTGATGCGTTACGGTCTGGTAAGGCCCGAAAGCTCGACCGAGTACTCGAGGACGCTGCTTCGGCTGCCCGTTCCAAGGGAGGCAATAACCGAATGCGGATCTGCGGGCATATCTCCTGCCCATCAGGGAAACTACTCTAATGCTATAGACTTCTACGTGCCCGAAGGCACCATCGTCCGCGCGTCGTCGGGTGGCGTCGTTGTAAGGCTGCTTGCCACTTCCAACGAGCATGGTATCGATGTCCGCTATTGGGACAAGGGCAACTTCATCGAGCTCTTTCATCGCGATACTGGCGAATACACATGGTACGAGCACCTTGGCTACAAGGATGTGTTTGTCAAGCCTGGCGATACTATAAGAGAAGACCAGATAATCGCGCTCAGCGGCAATACCGGCTTCAGCGAGAAGCCGCACCTTCACTTCCAAGTCCACAGATACATCTGCGAGGGCCACGAGAGTTTTGTGACGCTGAAAGCCAGGTTTGTGGACTTTCCCGATATTTACGCCAATCCGCGGGCCCTGCTTCGCAGAATTCAGACAGAGCAGCGCGAATAGGCGCCTAGGGCCGCGGCAAGGGTTTGTGTGCCGCCGTTCTTATCATCTCTTCCACTGCTCCCATGTTCCTGCCGTCATCTCCGTCGCCCCTGCTTCCGGGCGTTTCCAGCACGAAGGAGCCGTGGTCGAAGAGGTTGTTCCTGAACAGGCTCAGGAAGCCGCTCCTGCCTATGCACCCCTCCCCTATGTGCCAATGCCTGTCCAGCCCGCTTCCCAGCGGGTATTTCGCGTCATTCAGGTGCACCAGCTTCAGCCTAGAGGCGCCTATTCTCGAGGATAGCTCCGCAGCCACGTCTTCCACACCCTTCTCGTTGCTTATGTCGTAGCCCGCCGCAAACGCATGGCAGGTGTCGAAGCACACGCCGATCCTGTCCAGGTCGAGAGCATCCAGGATCCTCTCCAGGTCGCCAAAGCTCGAGCCTACGCTGTTCCTGTACCCCGCGCTGTTCTCCAGGAGCACCATGACATCGCTGCGCGCCTCGAGCGCCTTGCCAAGCGCGGAGCACGTGCGCTCTATTCCGGAGTCCATGCCCTTGCCCAGGTGAGAGCCGAGATGCGCCACAAGGTAGTGTATGCCAAGGGCGCTGCAGTTCCTCACGTTGGCGGCAAGCGAAGCCACGCTCTTTTCCCACACCTGCCGGTTCGCGGAAGAGAGATTTGCTATGTAGGGCATGTGCGCAAACGCAACAAGGCCGTGCCTCTTCACGCTCTCCGCGAAGGCTTCGCATTCCTCCTTCGGAGGCGCGTCCTGCTTCCATGACCTTGAGCTGGCAGTGAAGATCTGGAAGCAGCCGTAGCCCCTTTCTGCAGCGTTCTCCGGGGCGTTTGCTACGGAGCCCGCGATGCTCATGTGAAAGCCCAGCCTTATCATGGAATCCCAATACTTCCGCTATTCTCTTGTAAAAGAATTGGTTTTTAAGCCATACTATTCATATCATGCGGGGGTTCTTCACATGAAGAGTCGTGGATTTAGCCTGTATGATATTGAGCAGTTCCTGCGAGAGGCAGGCGCGAAGAAAGTCAACGAGAAAGCAGTCGTAAGCCTCGAAAAGGAGCTCGAGGACACCGTCGGCGAGCTGCTGGCCGAGGCGTCGCTCTACGCAAACTATGCCGGCAGGAAGCGCCTCATCAAGCGCTCCGACATCGTCCTGCTCCACAGGAACGGCCAGGCCGCGCACAGCGCCGCCTACCCTGTTCAGGTAAGGCGGAGGGCATTGCGCAGAGGCCCTGACCGCTTGAGCCCTGCACATGCAGTAGAAATGCTGGCGCTTGTGCAGGCATCGACGCCGCCTACAGCAGCGAAAGAAGTTTGAGCGCGAATCCAAGCGCAACGAATGCCGCTTCCACTGCGCACATTACGGCGGTAACTTCCCACTCCTTCATGGGCCTGAGGTTCATTATCGCGTGCGTCCAGCTGTATATCCTCCTGCCGTAAGGCGCTGCGAACGTTCCGTTGCTTCTCCTCCTGCCCAGATCCGTTACGTTGAAGCGCCTTCTGAGATGCAGCAGGAACTCCACTATCCACGGCGTGAATATCACCAGGCCGAACGCGTCCATGTCGCCGATTATTATCGCCGTGGCAAGCGCTATCCCGGTCGCGTAGGTGAAGCTGTCCCCGGGTATGAGCCTCGACGGGTATGTGTTGAACACCATGAACCCAAGCAGCGAGGCGAAGAGCGTGCCCGATATGAGCGATCCTGTGTAGCTGCCGAAGATTATGCTGTATGCGAGCAAGCCCGCGCTTGCTATGAGCCCGGTGCCGTTCGCTATCCCGTCAAAGCCGCCCAGCAGGTTGACCGCGTTCGACGCGAACATCACCGCCAGCGGCAGCACAACCAGCGGCCACAGCAGTCCGAGATTGACGATGCCTATGAACGGTATGCTAACCGATGAGACGCCCGCGTTGACCGCCATGAGCGGTATTGCGCCGATGAACGTGAGCAGCGGCTTCTGCCACTGCTTAAGCCCCTGCTTCGTGTCGAGCATGCCTGTGGTCTTTACCGGCTTCGCCTTGACGTTGATGTCGTCAATGAAGCCCGAAAGCGATACGAACAGCACCGCAATGACTGCCGCGAACAGGTCGCTTGTGGAAAGCACCGGCGGATACAGCGAGAAGCTGGCTCCGAACACATAAGCAAGCGCTCCGACCGCGAATCCGAATGCGACCGCGATTCCGCAGCCTCCGGGCAGCACGCGCTTCTCTTTCTTGTTGTAGTCCACGACCACCACGCCCGCTCCCCTCAGGTACGGCATGAGGAAAAGCGTAGCGGCCATTGTTATCGCGAGTGCAATAACGGCAGGGATTACCAGCGTAAGGTATGTATGATATGCCATGCGAACAGACTACTCCTTCAGCGCAAATTATTAACTGTTTTCGTGCAGATAGCTCTACACCTCAAAGAATGTGCCCTTGTAGTATAACTTGGATAGAACGCGAGCTTGCGGAGCTTGTGATCCGGGTTCACATCCCGGCAAGGGCGAGTCTTTTTATTCGTTCGAAGACCAACACTTGCGGTGAATTGACAGAAGACATTCATAAAAAGGAAGGAAAAGGAGCTAATAGGAAGAAAGAGCGAC
>CAYNNI010000041.1:0-3054 GCA_964398805.1 Microcaldota archaeon
GAATAGTCTTTGACATCGCCGTTCGGGGCCACCATCCCGCGAGGTTCTGCAGAAGTGTTGGGGCTCCGCCTATTCCTTCCGCGTAAAGACCCTGTATCTTGGTTGTGGAGAGTATCGTGTTGTAGACCTGCGCGTTTGCTATTTGCCCGTTTCTATTCGAAGCGTAGAATAGATTGCGCCGAATTGTCGCCGGGCATCTCTTGTAGCCAGTTGGCATTATGTCAGGTAGCTCTGTAAAGTACGGAATATGTCTCTTTTGGAAATCTGCGCGTTCAAAATCCTAAGATCATTTACTAAGTCGCACACTGTAGCTACTTCGTATCTGATAGCAACAGGATCACGCGAGCCTCATAAGGGCGTCCAGCGCCTTTATCGCTGGAAGCGAGCAGACGGGCGCAGTGAAGTTCACTGCAGGGCACACCTCGGCCACGTAGACGTCGGCGGCAGCGTATTCCTGCGTTGCGAACGTAGTGTTGAAGTTCTTCAGCTGGCCTATTATCTGCCCGTGCGTCATGTACGAGAGCGGAGGCAGGCTGGTGGACTGCCCGGAAACGGGGGTGCCGAACACGACCGCGTCAGCCCCGCTGTTCAGCGCCACGCCCCAGAAGGTAAACGGCGTCCCCGCGAAGCTGCCGGTGCTGTTCATGAACGACATCGCGGAGGAATAGCTCGAGTTCGGAGCGTGCGCTATGAAGTAGTCTATCGGGCTCGAGCTCTGGACGAACTTGAATCCGCCTGAGATAGGGGAATCGTATTCTGCGGAGATGAAGTTCACGTAGCTGCTGCGGTAGTGGTTGCCGTAGGTCGCGCTCCCCTCCGAAGTGATGTTCTCTATGCTCCAGAAAAGGGTGGGCACGTCGCCGTCGCCAAGCGCGCTGTAGCCCTTGTAAAGCGCGGTGAAGTTGCCGAAGCGGGAGAGCGCAAGGGCCATGGCCCACCTGTTCTCTCCGCAGTATATGCAGGATATGGCGCCGATATAGACTATGCTGGGCTTGCCGTCGATGACCAGCGGCGGGTAGCTGGGCATGCGCGATACGAACACCGTACCGGCATAGGTGCCGTTCCGCAGGCTCTCGCCGTGCAGAGAGAGGTTGAGGAGCATCTTGCCGGCGGTCTCGAAGTAGCTGTCCGGCGCGTTGTTTATAGCAGCGAGCTCTGAGCTGCTGAGGGGGCTGTTTATGCCCGTAAGCCTCCGCCCGAATGGCTGGCCGTTTATTAGCGTTATAAGGGAGGGATAGAGCGCGAACGCGAGCAGGGCAATCACGGCTAACGACAGCACCGCCGTGGCCGCCTTGAAGAGCCTGAGCCTCGACTCCGGCTTGCTTGTCTCGGATTTCTTGGAATGGGTTTCCGGCATATAACCGCTGCGATATGCGGTTTCGGATTATAAAAGCTTTTGCAGCCAATTAGGCATGCATGGCCCTGAGGACGAAGACGCTCGAGACCGAGAACGTCACGAAGCAAGTGATCGAGCTTGCGGATGCGCACTGCCACCTTGACCTTATGAAGGGCGCGGACATAGGCGACGCCATACGGTTCGGGGTCCGCACCATGATAACGAACGGCGTCGACACCGCCTCAAACATGAATGGCATCGAACTCGCCGACCAGAGGAACGTGTTCGCCGCAGCGGGCGTTGACCCGGAACACGCAGTGCCGATGGACGAGGACGAGCTGGAATTCAACATCAGCACGATAAGGAGCAATGCGGGCAGGATCGTGGGGATAGGCGAGGTAGGCCTGGATTACAAGGATGCCAAAAGCGCCGGCACTGCCGAGAAGCAGAAAAAGGTATTCGCAAGGTTCCTGGACCTTGCGCAGGAGCTGCGCCTGCCGGTAAGCGTCCATTCGCGCGGCGCGCTGGACGATGTGATGGCAATTCTGTCTGAGCGCAAGGCAGAGCGCGTCCACATACATTTCTTCGAGGGAAGCGTACAGCAGGCAAAGGCGGCAGAGCGGCTCGGCTGCACGATATCCGTTCCGCCCCTGGAATCTGGCAGGAGGAGCAAGGTCGTGAAAGAAATGGCGCTCGAGCGCATAATGGCTGAGAGCGACTCGCCGATAGTGGGCGCCACTCCGAAAGCTGTGGAGAGCTCCGTGAGAGCAGTTGCCGCAGCAAAAGGTATGAGCTTCGAGAGCGCCGCGGAGGCCCTGACCCTCAATACGAAAAACTTCTTCGGCATAGGAAGGAAGGTAGACCTCATGCGCTATTGAGGGTGCATGCATGCAAGATGCCGAACGCCTCAGGAAATCGACGCTTTGCCTTCTTGTACGGGAAGGCAGGATGCTGCTCGCGATGAAGAAAAGGGGATTCGGCGCCGGAAAGCTGAACGGCGTTGGCGGCAAGCAGAAAGAAGGCGAGAGCATCGAGGGCGCCGCGGTCAGGGAAACCCGCGAGGAGATCGGCGTCGTGCCCACGTCCATGGAGAAGGTCGGCATATTCAACTTCTATTTCCCCGAGGCGCCGAAGGAGAGGGACTGGGACCAGCAGGTGCACGTCTTCCTGGTCAGGGAATGGAAAGGCGCGCCGAAAGAAACTGAGGAGATGAAGCCCGAGTGGTTCGGCACGGACAAGATACCGTTTGACAGGATGTGGGACGATGACGTGCACTGGCTGCCGCTGGTCTTGAGAGGAATCAGAGTAAGGGCGAACTTCTTCTTCGACAAGGAGCAGAGGCTGACCGATTTCAAGATGGAGGAAGTCAGCAAACTTTGACGGAGGGTGCTGCGGGCGCCAGCGTAATACATATTATAGCTTGCCAACGCATAAGACTCAGGGCTCGTAGCTCAGCTTGGATAGAGCGGCAGCCTTCTAGGAAACTTTCTAGGAGAAAGTTTCATCAAAGAAAGCTGAAGGTCGTGGGTTCAAATCCCACCGGGCCCGCCAGAAAATGACCTTCTCCACGACCTAAAGGTCGTGGTATCACATCCCAAAAGTAATTTGTCCTGACACGTCCTGTTTTCGTATGTAATTTTTCAAGGTATCCTCATCTCTTGGACCTACGCTCCCGTTACTATATCCCGCGGCCAGAAATGCCCATGGAAATATCGAAG
>CAYNNI010000042.1:0-8438 GCA_964398805.1 Microcaldota archaeon
GGATACAGTAATGGAAGTGTAGGTCCGCGCGACGAGAAAACGGTACAGAACTACATCAGGAGGCAGGATGTTTCTGGCCAACTGCAACTTGCGATGTGACTGGCAGTGATACCACGACCTTTAGGTCGTGGAGAAGGTCATTCTACACATATTCCTTTCGCGCGTTCCCTGCTAGCGGAACCAAAGGGAAGGTATAAAATCCTCAGATTCCAATTCCATGAGATGATGAATAACATACTGTTCAAGGACAAGCAGATCCGCATGCTCCTTGCGCTGAAAGACAGCTCGCAGAGCTGGTACATATCCACGCTGGCGAAGCATGCCGGCTCCACCTACGTCCACGCGTGCAACTTCGTCAATGCATGCGAGGCGCTGGGCCTCGCCTCGGGCGAGAAGCACGGCAAGCTGAAGACGATCAAGCTGACCGAGAAGGGCTTCCGCCTGGCGGAGCTGCTTGACGGCGCCACATCCATACTCAAAAGCAGCGCCTCGCCTGCCGCTGCCGCTCCGGCAGAGCAACAGCAGGAGCCCGCGAAGTGACCCCATGGAAAAGATGATGCTCGCCGCTGTGCTCATAATCGCTGGCATGGCGCTAGCCGCGCTTTCAGGCACGATGTTCTTCGTGTACAACTACATGCTGGTCTGGCTCGCGCTGTACCTGTCCGGCGTCTTCCTGCTGCTCCTTGGAGTCCAGGTCGTCTGGGAGAAATAGCTGCTACACGACGCTGAGCGTCGTGCGCTTCTTCACAGCGTTGAGTATGTGCGCGTAATCCCTGTAGTGCGCCATCGCGGTTAGCGTCATGGTGTATTCGCCCGCATCCGCGCTGATGCTGCTGAAGATGTCCATGCGCACTTCCTTCTCCTCATCGGGAGCAAGGTCGCCAATCCGGACCTCCTTTTGCTTTTCCATCCCGATCTCATCAAATCCGAGCTGCGAGGGAAGTTCAGCGACAACCGATGTCATCAGGACCTCTTTTGTCATGTTCCTCACCCGCACGAAAAGGCTCGTGCTCCCGCTCTTGTGCGCGTATAGCCTGTACGGCACGAGCTCCGTCGATATCCTGAACGGCGAATTCTTTGAGATGTCCGTGCTGACATCGCGTTTTCCAAAAATATTGAATATTCCCATTCAATCGCGTTTTCAATATCGCTTGATACGCTTATATATTTTTTCGTTGATTATGAATCACTACATAGTGGATGTGTAGGAGCACTCTGTGCATGCCGATAAAATATACGCTGACAAAAAACGACATGCTCGCAGAACAGATTCACAATCACGTGCTCAGGGCGGGCAATCCCAACGCATTGCGCGGACAGAACGGGTGCGAAGACGGAATAAAAGTGAAGGCGACCATTCTCGCATCGTTCGCCTCATCTCTTTCCTGGCAGACATCCAAGATGATAAACAGCGACGGCGCCTGGATGGCCAATTCTCCCGAAGTGAAGAACGAATACGAGCTCGCGCGCGCCTCGCGCTGGAAGCAGGTGCGGAGCGCGGACATCCAGGAGGTCTCGAGCATGAACATAAGCGACCGCGCGTTCTACGCTTGGCTGTTCTTCAACGTGAAGAAGGAGGACCGCGAGAACTACAAGATGGCATGGCTGGCGCTCAAGCAGGAATTCGCGCAGGAATGCGACGATGTCAGCGTTGAAAGAGAGTAGCAATCTGTGTCCATTTCTTCCAAGCACGGTCAAGAGGTTATTTAAATCTATTATGAGCAGCTGTGCTGCCCGGCTTTTTGCCGGAACACTGCGTCGGCGAGGGTGTATTCATTCTGATGCTTGCAATCTAGGGTGGAAAGGTGGACGGCACGATCGCGGAAATCGAGGACGGCAACCAGACAGTCCAGGAGATGCCCCGGAAAACCCTGGAGTACTTCAACGGGGACGAGATACGTGCCCGCGTGTTTCTGGAGAAGTACATGCTCAAGGACAGCAGCGGCAAAAACCTCGAGGGAACGCCGGAAGACATGTGGCACAGGATAGCGCACGAGATCGCAAGCGTAGAAGCCACGAACGACAAGAAGCAGGAGTGGGAGCCCAGGTTTATGTGGCTGCTGCAGGACTTCAGGTTCGTTCCTGGCGGGCGCATAATGTTCGGCGCCGGCCGCAACCTGCGCGTGACCCTCCTCAACTGCTACGTAATCCCGATAAAGGACGACTCCATCGAGGCGATATTCGACTGGTGCAAGGAAGCGGCGCGCACGTACAGCTTCGGAGGCGGCGCCGGCACCGACATAAGCATACTCAGGCCCAAGGGCACAAACGTGAACAACGCCGCCGTGCACTCCACGGGCAGCGTGTCGTTCATGGAGGTAATGAGCGAGACCACGCACACCATAGGCCAGTCCGGGCGCCGCGGCGCGCTGATGATAACCATCAGCGTCGAGCATCCTGACGTCTTCGACTTCATAAGGATAAAGCGCGACCTGAAGTCCGTGCGCTACGCGAACATAAGCGTCAGGGTTACCGATGCGTTCATGCGCGCCGTAGAGGAGGACAAGGACTTCGCACTGCATTTCGAGAACAGCGTCGTGGGCAGGTTCGAGCGCAAGATACGTGCTCGCGACCTGTGGAACGAGCTCATCAAGTCGGCGCGCTCCTGGGCCGAGCCAGGCATAATGTTCTGGGATACGATAAAGCGCTTCTCACCCAGCGAGTACAACGGCATGGAGGTCATCACCACGAACCCGTGCAGCGAGCAGCCCCTCGAGCCTTACGGCGCCTGCGACCTGGGCAACCTCAACCTCTCCGCATACGTGACGATGCCGTTCACAGAAAAGGCTGCGATGGACTGGCAGATGCTCGAGAAGGCCGTGAGGTATTCCGTGCGCTTCCTCGACAACGTTCTCGACTACAACTCTAACAAGCACCCGCTCAAGGCGCAGGCCGATGCAGTGATGAACAGCAGGCGCATAGGCCTCGGCGCGACAGGCATGGCGGACATGCTCGTCAAGCTGCGCATCAAGTACGACAGCGACAAGGCGCTCGCGTTCGTCGACGACCTCTTCAGCAGGATAAAGAACACCGCTTACGACGAGAGCTGCGAGATCGCGCAGGAGAAGGGCACGTTCAGGCTGTTCGACAAGGAGAAGCACCTGTCAACGGAGTTCTCCAAGGGCCTCAGCACCGAGGTCAGGGCGAAGATTGCGCAGCAGGGCCTCAGGAACGTCGCGCTCATGACGGTTGCGCCCGTTGGCAGCGGCTCGGTCCTCGCTGGCACCTCAAGTGGCATAGAGCCCATATTCGCGTTCAGCTACACAAGGCGATCCGAGTCGTTGAGCAAGGAGCTCTTCAAGGTCTACCACCCACTGGTGCAGGAGTACACGAACCTGGCAGGCACAAAAAGCGACAGCGAGCTGCCCGACTTCTTCGTTCCTGCCCACAGGATCCTTCCGGAGTTCAGGGTGAAGATGCAGGGCGTGGTCCAGAGGCACGTCGACAGCGCGATATCGTCCACTGTGAATCTTCCCGCTGACGCGAGCGTGGAGCAGGTGGAACAAGTGTACATGCAGGCGTGGAAGGCCGGCTGCAAGAGCATCACGGTCTACAGGGAAGGCTCCCGCGAGGGTGTTCTCATAACGGAAGAGGAGGAGAAGCGCAAGGAGAAGGCGAAGCGCGACGAGGAATGGGAGCGCCCGCAGGTCATGACCGGCAAGACGATAAAGATGCGCGTGACGCAGGGCACGCTTTACCTGACCGCTGACTCGGAGGGCGACAGGATACGCGAGGTCTTCATAACGCTCGGCAAGGCCGGAAGCGAGGAGAAGAGCTACGCCGAGGCCATCGGCAGGCTGATAAGCAAGTACCTTCAGCTCGGCGGCGACATCAGGGAGGTCATCGCGAGCCTGAAGGGCATACGCTCGACCTCCGTGATGTGGGAGCACGGCCTGAGGATATACAGCGTCCCCGACGCCATAGCGAAAGCGCTTGAGATGGCGATAGGCTCAAGGCCTGCGCAGACGAAGCCCCTCGCAGCTATCGATTCCGTTTCTCATGTGGACGGCTACCAGCCCAAGATCGGCGGCGGCTATGCGGAATCCGAGCCGAAGCCGAGCACATGCCCAGAGTGCGGGGAAAACACGCTCGTCAACGAGAACGGATGCTTCGTCTGCAAGAACTGCGGCTACACGAAGTGCGAGTGACACCTCATAGCTTCCCAGGCATCGCGAGTATCTCGCAGCTGTCCTTCCTGACTATCATCTGCGCCTCCATCTGGCTCACGAGCCCTTTGCCCGTCTCGACCAGGACAGGATAAGGCTCGAGCATTCCCGCTGCCAGGAGCGCCTGGATCGCGGCATACAGCCTGAATCTTGAGTCTATGACGTTGGAAAGCCAGCGCACGGCGAACGGGTTCTTGCTGTACCTCTCCTGTATCTCCTTCAAGACCGCCCGCGCGTCCAGCGACCTTACCTGGCCCTCCCCGACAAGCTCGTAGATCTCGCAGATGCTGCTCTCGGTGACCGCGCCCCTTCCCGTCGTGGCGAACGGCTCTATCGCTATTACAGAGTCTTCTTCGAGCCCGGCGTCGTCGCCGTTGTCGTAGTTCGGTATGAACAGCCTGGTATGCAGCCCTTCCTCGTCTATGCCGTGGCCCCCGAGGTTCCTCACCGGCCTGAATCCACGCTTCTCTATCGTGCTTCCTATCACTTTCCCTATCTCCCCTACCTTTGCCCCTGCCCTGACCGTGCTTATCGCGTTTTCCAGTGCTTCCCTTGACGCGTCCACAAGGTCCTGGTTGCTGCGGCTGAGGTCTATTGTCATCGCGATGTCGCTGAGCAGCCCTTCCTTCTCCGCCCCGAGGTCCACCTTCACGATATCGTTCTCGCCGAACACCTTGTTGTCGCCGATCCTCGGCGTGTAATGCGCCGCCTGCTCGTTTACCGATATGTTTATCGGGAATGCGAGTCCGCAGCTCCGTCCCTTTATGAAAGCCTCTATCGACTCCGCGGCATCGAGAAGCCCGGCCCCGGGCCTGACCAAGCCCTTTGACCTTTCCAGTGCCTCTGCAGAGATCTTCCCGAGCTCCTTCATCAGCGCAAGTTTCTTGTCGTCCATAGAATCACATGAGCTTCCTCTGGGTCCCGCCCCCTATAAGCTCTTCCTCATTGAAGTCGAGCTCCTTGAGTATGCGCATCGTCGCAGGAAGCACCTGCTTGTTGATGTAGTAATCCGGGTCGTAGTCCTTCGCGAACTCCTCGAGCTTCGCCCTTTCTGATATGCTGTTCCCGTGCCTTGTTATGATGTAGCTTATCACGCTGCCCTCGAAGTCCTCGCGCGTCTTCGTGCCGTCCTTTATCGCGCTCCTCGCCGCCGCGACCTCCGGCGAGGTGACATCGTAGCTGTCTATGCTCTTCCTTATCTGTGTGTTTATCGCGAGCTGCTCTAGCGGTACCTTGCCGCCCCGTAGATCCGCTATCACGTCCCTGACTATGGCCACTGCCTTCTCGGCGCTGCCCTCCTTAAGTATGATCTCGAGCACCTTCCTCTGCGTGTCGCGCGCTATCCGGCTCCAGTCCCTGCGCACCAGCTCGAAGCCTCGTATCTTTATCCTGCCGCTCTCCGATATGAGCGCGTATTTCTTCTTCGCGCCGCCGCTCTCCTTCGCGGTCTTCTTGCCAACGAACACGCCGCGCGAATAGAAGTCCTCAAGCTCAAGCTCCATGTCCTTCGGAAGCTTCCGGTTGAACCTGCCCACGAACGCGAGCGCATCATCGTTCTTCCTGTCTCCAAGAAGCAGTATGACGGAATCGGTATCGCCGTAGAGGACCTTGAAGCCTTCGCCATCCGACTCTTCCATCGCCATCTTTATGTACTGCCTGCTCCACGCGGTGACGCTCTCCGCGCACTCGCGCGAGTACCAGCGCGAGCGCGCATAGCCAAGGTAGCCGTAGAACGAGTTCGAAAGTATCTTCAGCGCCTGCGACCTGCTCCCGAGCACTATGTTGTTCGGGTCCTTCTTGTACTCCTTCTTCACGTCCGCGCGCTGGTCTATCAGGTACTTCAGTATGAGCGGCATGATGCTCTTCCTGCCCTTGTCGAACCTCGCGCCCGTGGGCGACTCGTAGAAGTCCGTGCACTCCTTGCACAGCGATGACGGGTCTATGTTGTACGATATTATTATCGACGGATACAGGCCGCGGAAGTCGAAGAGCGCAAGCCTCGAGTATATCCCGGGCTCGGGCGTCTTGACGTACGCGCCCTCTATGGGGTTGCGCAGCCTTGCGCGCGTCTCATAATCTGTGGGCTTGTTCGGTATCATCTCGCCCGCCATCGCGGAGTGACACATCAGCACGAACTCCACCAGCTGGCCCGTGGTTGAGACGCAGGTGTCGCCGAGCACGTCGTGCGTTATGCTCGAGAGCTGGATCATTATCGGGATGAAGTCGTCGTACACCTTGTGCAGCGCCAGCGCGTCGTTGAGGTTGTAGCGCGCCAGCTCCTCGAGCTCTTCCTTGCTGCCGTCCCACATCCTGAATATGTTGCGCTTGTCCACGATGAGCTTCGTGTCCTGGCTTATGGCCTCATAGACATTCTTCAGCGTGTAGCTGTTGAGCTTAAGGATGTGCTCGGCAGCGCCGACCACTGCAACGAACCTCACTACGAGGTACATGTCTATGTGGACTCTCCCTCCTATTTTCACCTTATCCATCAGGCCGTGGCTCTCCAGCCTTGTCGTGCCCTCGAACCTGCTCAGGTCGAACGGCACGCGCAGCGCGGCAGACCGCTCGATTAGATATCTTATGTCGAAGTTCGCGCTGTTGTAGCCGACCAGCAGGTCCACGTCGAGCTCGTCAACTTTCTTGGCGAAGCGCCGTATCATGTCGCGCTCGTCCCTGGCGCGCTCCACGAACGGCAGCGCGATGTCCTTGAAGGTAATGACGCCCTCCGCAACATCGCTGCCGTTCACGACCCTGTAGCTTATCATGATCACCGGGTCCTTCTCCGGCCTCGGGCTGCCTAGCGGGTTGTATACCTCGATGTCGAAGCACATCGCGTTCGGCCTCGGCATGGCGCCGCCGGCCTTTTCGAGCGAGTCGATCACCAGCATGCCGCGCTCTTCGTGCGCGTTTATCGAGTAGTTCGCAAGCGGCTCAACGTCCCTGTCTATGGAGTAGCGCTTTGCGAAGGGTATGTCGTCCTCGAAGCACTCGCCGTACTGCTTCAGCGCGGCGCTGAGCTTGGGGACGTGCGACGGGTTTACCGTGAAGACCCTGAACGCATCGACGCTCTTCCCGAGGAGGCTCCGCTTCGCCCTCTCGACCCCGGCAGCGGCTATCGCCCTGTCGTTGTCCTGCGCCCTGACCGATGTGATCGCTTTCTCGTCGATGCTCCTCGACGGGACGAGATAGAAATACGGCCTGAACGAAATGTCGAACAGCTCCCTGGCCTTTCCGTCGCTGCACTTGACGGTAAGCCTTATGTATGCCGCATCGCCCTTGTTCAGGTAGTCGATGTCCAGCACTGCGCCTTCGAAGGCTAGCCCCTTCGGGTCGCTAGGATTAGCTGACATGTGTTGATTTCAGCGAGCAGGCTTAAATAGCTGCTACTTCTGCTCCTGGATCTTTATGCTGCTCACTACTATGGGCGGTATGAGGCCGAGGGAGTAGGCGACAAGAGTGCCAGTGGCGCCGCACCTGAAGTTGAGGCCGTTGATTATCTCCTCCTCCATCTGCGCAGGCAGCCTGCGTGTCTTCGTCCAGTTCTCCGTCATGCTCGTTACCGCGTCCTTCGAGTCCGACACGTCGACCACGCCGGTGAGCTTTATCGAGCCGACGCTCTTCGAGTCCTTGGCATCGCCATCCATGTAGTCCGCTACAAACGAGTAGTCCACCTTCATCCGCGCGCCATCAGCAGCAACCTTGTCTATGTTGATGTTGAACTTCGGGAAGCGCTGCTTCTGCAGTGCCTCCGAGGACTCAATCTTCCCTTCTACGCCCAGTATTGCGAATCCAGTTATCATATACTGCACCATCTATCTTGCGAAATATAGTATGCCGAATAAGGTATTTAACCCTATCATCTGAGGTGGCTTATATAGGTTCCTGACATTCAGGCTTTGTTGATTAAGTCTAAGATTGTTGATAAAGTCCTAAATTTGTTGATAAAGTCCTTTTGTTAATTAAAGACTTCAAAATGAATTTATATCCACCAGATTATGCTTTTGGGGAGTTGTGCAAGTCTTAATATGGCTTCGTAGGAAAACTAAAGGTTTCCCGATAGGATTAGACGTTTTCTGACAAAAAGTCAACTAGATTAATTTTGCGGAAAACCATCATACTCCCTTTGTTGCAAATCTTCTTTTGTGTCTTCTTTGATTTTTTCACTCATTCTTTCTGTCTCTTTCCCATTCCTTTTTATTTCCTCGATTGTATCATCAAGTTTCGTTTTAATCTGCCGCAATAATAGTCCTGGATTTATGAACACTACACCCT
>CAYNNI010000043.1:0-34153 GCA_964398805.1 Microcaldota archaeon
GTCCTGCCATTAACGGAATATTCACAGAAAAGAAGTAGTATTTGTTGTATCGCAGAGTGCAATTCATTCACGACCTAAAGGTCGTGGCATTCTTGCCCTACGAGTAAACAGTGACTATTCAAACGTTTAGCTAGGCGTTAATTTATACCTCGCCCCGAATCCACGCTAAAACTATCTTAGAAAAGAGGGACATTTGATGGACTTATATAACCCCCCGTTTTGTTTTGTCGATAGTGGCTACTGTGTTCGAAACTGAAGGGACAGCTTGTTTTGCGCTCGATTCTGGAATTTGGAGGCGCCAAACCGCTTTCGCTTGGCTCCGGAAATGGCGCTCTTGATGACATACGTTTTTATTCCTTTATTGAGATAGTAAAACCTCGGGGCGAATAGATGTTCGAGCTAAAAATAGACGACGCCAGGTATTGGAAGGCCTGCGTCGATTCCATCGTAAGCCTTATCGATGAGGGCACGTTCAGCATTGCGAAGGAGGGCGTTTCGCTCAAAGCCATGGATCCGTCAGGTATAAGCCTGGTCTCTTTCTTCATACCCAACAAGGCGTTCTCGAAGTACGAAATGGACAAGCCGTCAACGGTCGGGCTCAACATCGACAACTTCAGCAAGATACTCAACAGCTCGAGGGCCAACGAGCAGTTGGTGATGAAGGAGAGCAGCGGCAAGTTCATGATAGAGTTCATAGGCCAGAACAGCAGGCGGAGGTACAGGCTCCCGATGATCGAGACCCGGAAAGAGGCTACGGACAAGGAGCCCAAGATAGAGTTCGAGTCCATAGTGGAGCTGAGGTCTGACCACTTGCGCGAGATGCTCAAGGATGCCAACCTGCTTTCCACCTACATCGGGTTCAAGACCGACAAGGACTCGTTTGTGGTCATAGCGAAGGGCGACGCGGGCGAGCTTGAGGAGGAGCACGCGAGCAATGCCGACGCGATAAAGAAGATAGACGTCAAGAAGCCATCTGGCGTGACATTCAACCTCGACTACTTGGAGAGGATGGTCAGTGCATGCCCGCAGAACTCCACAATACTCCTCTCGCTCAAGACGGAGGAGCCGATACGCGTCGACTATAAGATCGGGGATGCCGCGCTCGCATACTACCTTGCGCCGTACATGGAGTCGTGACCCGCACATAGCAGATAAATAGTTTTCCAGTCAACGCTATTGCGGTGCAATGAGACTGCTCGTGTTCGTCACGCCGAAGGATTTCCGCGACGAATCGGTTTCGAGGCTTAAGCTCTTCCTGGACAAGTGGGATATAGACACTGTCATAACGAGCTACAGCACGAAGGACTGCGTGGGAAGCCACGGCGCGGTGTACACGCCGGGCATCAACACGGGCAAGGTGCTGGCGGACGACTACGACGGCATAATTCTGGTCGACGGCGCGGGAATAGAGGCCTACAGGATATATGACTACAGGCCGCTGCTCGACCTGATGCTGATCTTCAATTCGAAGAAGAAGGCAATAATATCCGTGGGCAACGCCACGAAGATACCCGCCAGGGCGAACATAATAAAGGGCAGGACGGTGGCGGTGGGCGACGACGAGACCAAGAGGCTTGTCCAGCTGTTCCATGGGACGCCATCTCCGAACGCAATCGAGATATCGGACAATCTTATGACCGTCAGCAGCAGCACAGAGATAGACAACGCGATGCCCCAGATACTTCAGCGTATGGGAGTAATGTAGATGCGCACCAACACCCGCGCCCTAGTTGACGAGATAGCGAAGGAGCGCATGCACATCCTATTCGGCCTTGCGGAGAGGTGCGCCGCGACCGACGGCGCGCTGTCGAGGGCCTATGTAGGCCACATCAAGAAGATAAGCACCCACTACAAGGTAAGCGTCCCGCGCGAGATAAGGAACCGTATCTGCAAGAAGTGCGGCTCTGTGCTGATACCGGGCCTGACCGCGAAAGTGAGGATCGCGAGCAGCAGGCGCCATGTCGTGTACGCGTGCACTCGCTGCAAAGCCGAGAAGCACGTGAGCTACTGATTGTGTAGTCCGAGCTGCGCCGCGAGCATTGCGGATTCTTCTGGGGGCATTTCTGCCCTGCCGAAATAACGCACATCCCGCTTAGACAGGGGGTATCTTGGTATTACGTGGATGTGGAAGTGCGGTATTATCTGGCCCGCGCCCTTCCCTATGTTGGTGGTAACGTTGACCCCGGTCGCCTGTAGCTTCTCCATGCACAGGGCAGCGAATTTCCTAGCAACCAGGAAGCAGTGCGCCACCGCTTCTTCAGGAGCCGCGAGCATGTTCTCGCTGTGGACCCGGGATATCACGAGCATGTGGCCTTTCTCCGCAGGAAACTTGTCGAACACCACGAAGCACGTGCCGTCGGAGTAGAGTGCCTGGTCAAGGTGCCTGCCCAGCCCGCAGAAAACGCATTCGTCCATAGCCAGGCCTAATTGAGCTCATCCTGCCTGCGTATCGCCAGGCCAAACTCCTCAAGGCAGTCGCGTATTGCGGCCTCCACGCTGGCGCGGGCCTCCTTGACGGTCCTGCCTCGGCCCGATACGCCGAGCTCGCTGCAGTACGCGACGTAGTCGGCGTTGCCTTTGGTTATTATTATCGTGAGCTTTGTCTGCATGCAATCACATGGGCTCGGGGAGATTTGAACTCCCGACCTACGGCTTTCTTATCTTTGATGAAACTTTGCTGAAAGTTTCTTATAAGACCGCCGCTCTAACCAACTGAGCTACGAGCCCCGCATCGATTTGTCGAACAAAATATTTAATGCCCTCGCTTCCCGTCAGGGCATGGTGTAGTTGTTGCTCACCCAATGCGGCTTTGGGGGAACTGCGGGCAGCGTGCCCGTGAAGTTGTCCGGGGAGAATATCCTGACGTTATAGGTGCCGTTGACTAGGTTGACGCCGTTGGTGTTGGACGGATACACCTCCGTGAAGCCTGGAAGGCTGCCCAGGAAGAAAGCCTTGTAGAAGTTCGAGTCGTAGAACTGCGACGGCGCGTTGGTTATCGTGCTGTTCGCGGCATCCGGCAGGTATATCATCAGGTACTCGACGAACTGCACGCCCGCGATGTTCACCACGCCGAGGTAGTCGCTGGACTGCAGCACCGCGTTGAGCTTGCTGCCTGTGGTGTTGTAGACGGTGAGGACGCCGTTCCTGTTCGGCGTGGAGTTGACGCACACAGTCCTGTTCGAGACCGAGTTGCCGATGACAAGATACGCGCTGATCAGGACGCTCTTGCTGCGGGATATGGAGCAGTAGTTGCTTATGCTCTGCTGCGTGGACATGTTAGCCGGCAGGAGCGCTGCCAGAGGCAGCAGCGCGTACTGCGGGTCGTGGCTGACCTCGCACTGCGAGCTGCCTAGAAGGTACGGCACCGGAGGGCTCTGCTGGGCGCCCTGCGACTCGGCGTAAGACAGCGACGTAGCGTTGATGTGCACGCACGCGAGGAAGTCGAGCGCCTGCCACTTCGACACGAGGTCGTGGTCAAGCAGCAGGTACTTGGATTGGTTGGTGTTCATGTAGCTGGCAAGCGCCTGCGGGGTGAAGTTGTAGTAGGGTCCGAGGACAAGCTGCGCTGCCGTGGCATAGTCTTCCTTCGCCACGGAGTTGTCTCCGCGGAGCACGGCGTTGCTGTTTCCGAACCAGTTTATCCAGTCGCCATAGTCCCACCAGGCCAGCACGCGGGGTGCGTTTGGCCCGACGTTCTGGCGTATCCACTCCATGGCGTTGAGCCAGTACTGGGGTATGGTGTTGCAGTAGATGTTGTAGCCCATGCTGTTGACGTTGTTAGCGAGGATGCTGCATGCCTTCGCCGCGTTCGAGAGGTACGTGAACTGCGCGGCCACGGCCTGGAACATCGAATTTGTTTCGCCGAGCGCGAGAGTGTGCGGCGCCATGAACGCGAAAAGGGCGAGGAGCACGTACAGCGCCAGCAGGCCCTTGTCGGAGCCGGCCAGGGACTTTTTCGCGCCGTACCTGTACACTATGATGAATGCTGCCGCTATGAACAGGAACTCAAGGCCGAAGATGAAGAACAGGCCGAGGGACATCAGGCCCTCAACACCAAGGCGGTGATCCTTGTACACCGAGCCGAGGTCGTAGTGGCGCTCCTCCGCTGCGTGCGAGCGCGTCAGGTAAACAAGCGCGACTATCAGCGCCAGGAACAGCGCGCCGAGCGCGAGAGTGGTGTCCGTGTTGAAGCTGTACAGCGAGAACGACACGAGCAGGGCGGTGATGCCGAGCACCGACGCGGTCAATAGCACGAGCTCGCGCCTCTGCACGGCCTGGACGCGGTAGTAGTTCGACTTGAGGAGGTACATCAGCTCCCCGAGAAGGATGCCGAAAAGCAGTATGTAAGCCACGCCCATGTGCGGGAGGTACTTGACCTCGGAGAAGCCCGCGGTCATTAGCGGCAGCGCGACGGAGACGTAGAGTATGCCCGTCCTGCTCTTCCTGAGGCCTATGGAAAGGAATATCAGCGCTATCGCAGCCGCGCATATGAGCCATACGAGCACCGGCACGCCGAAGGTGTTGGCGCCGAGCGCGCCGAATCCCGCGCCGGCGAAATTGTAGAGCGGGCCCGTTGGTATGAACTCCTGCACCGTCATGAAGAGCGCCTTGGACGGCGTCGTGAACCTGGTGCTGAGCTCTATGTAGCTCTTGAAGGGGTCGCCGAGCTTCGTGAACGCGAGCAGTGCGGCAGCAAGCGCGAAGATGACCGCCATGAACGCGAGGTTGGATACGAAGCCGGCGTCCTTGAAGACGATGCTGCGCTTGGCGAGCTCTTTCGGCACGAAATCAAAGACTGCTACGAACAGCAGCGCCAGCACTGGCGCGGCTATGAGTATAGGCACGCCGAGCACGCTGGAAAGATTGCTCTGCAGCGTCGCCTCGTACGGCGCGTAAAGCGCGTAGAAGATGATGACTATCGCGAGGACTATCGCGTTCATCCTGTAGAAGTCCGACAGGGACTCGCCCCTAAGGACGTTGATCACGCCTTCGATGAGTATGTAGATCGTGAGCACGCCTGCGGTGACCGTGTAGTAGTGTGCGCCCAGGAACGTTGATGCAAAGCTCACGCCGGCCAGCACGGCCAGGCGCTTGCTCTTGGGGTTCCTGATCGCAAGCATGTACGCCGCAAAGAAGAGGAACAGCGTGAATATGCCCCACGGCTCAAGGAGCTGCTCTCCCGCTATGAACGTCGTTAGCAGGACTGGCATCATCGCGGTGAGGCCCGCGCCTATCAGGCCTATCGCGGGATCGTACTCGTGATAGAGGAGCATGAATATGACGAAGACGAGCAGCGCGGCGGTTATGGGAGGGTAGATGCCGCCGACGTAGCTCATCAGGGACGTGCTGAACGTGACGTGATGGAACTTAAGCGCGTTGGCGAGGCTGTACCAGTAGGCCTCGAGATACGGGACTATGGGCTGTATCCTATGGTTCGTGCCTGCGGCGACTACGGGCCATGCGCTCGGGTCGAGCAGGAGCTGGTGCCCGTAGGTCAGTATGTACTCTGCGTCGTACATGTCGAAGTACGGGTCGAACTCAAAGAACTTCGGCGCGGTGACTATGCTCTGCATGCGCGTCAGGAAGGTCAGTATCATCAGGATTGCGAGTATGCCCCACACGAGCGTCCTGGTCTTCTTGTGCGCATGGGTCTCTTCTGGGACGCCAATGAGCTGCGATTCCTCCCTTTTGAGGAACCTTGCGAGGTCCTTGAGCGCGCCCTCCTTGTAGCAGATTGCCGCGCCGATAAAGGTGAGGAGCAGGGCGTTGGCCTCGAAGAGCTGAAGCGAGAAAGAGAATGCGTGCACGTAGCCCATCAGGTACGCCTCAAGCCACGTAAGAGCGGCTGGGGCAATCAGGCCGAACGCGATCCCGAGGATTGCGATCTCGAATGTGTGGAGCTCTGTCTTTCTGAGAAGCGCGAAAGCAAGCAGCATGCCGGGGACGAACATGGATAGCGATGCGATTATTGCCGCGGCTATCAGACCGAACATGTCAAGCCCTAGCTAGTAAGTATGTATCTTGGCACTTCCACTTTCTTCATTACCCGATCAGGGAACACTGTGCCAGGCGGGACTATCTTCACCTTGATTCCTATCGCGCCGTACTTGGGGTATGAGGAAACAACCGCCGAGCGCACCAACCCGGTTATGTCACCGGCCTTCGGAAGGTAACCGACGTTCTTCCTGATGGACTTGGCGCGCGCGCCCTTCGCCGCCAGCTTTCCGCTCGCGACTATCTCGACGCCGAGCGCGCCGTTCTCTATTATCTCCCTAAGTGTGGACTGTATGAGCCTGCGTGGGTTGATTCCGCGCTCCAGCTTCTCGGCTATGCTCTTTGCGACGAGAAGCGGCTCCAGCATGTGGTTCTTGACCTCCATGACGTTTATCTGGGGGTTCTCGACGTTGAACTTCCTCTTCACCGCATCTGTGAGCGCATCGATTGTGCTGCCGGCACGCCCTATGACCCTTCCAGGATGCAGCACGTAGACCGTTATTCTCGTGAGCACTGGCGTCTTCTGTATCTCCACGCGCGAGAACCCGGCCTTGGAGAGCTCGGTCTCCAAATACTTCGCTATGCTGAGCTTGATTATTGCGTCGTCTATGAATTTCTGACTCATTGCCATTTCATGCACTCTCCGGCGCGATTGCGGGCGCCGTCTCCGCCTTGACAGGCTTTGCGACCTCGGCCTTCTCCGGCTTTGCTACAGTGGGAACTTGCTTTGGCTTCTCGACCTTCTTCGCTGCCGCTTTGACGACCTTCTCTGGCTTCTTCACCGGTAGCTTCTTAGCCCTCGCCAGGGCGTCCTTTATGCGCTTGCTCAGCTTATCGTAATCTGCAGATATGCCCAGCTCAACTTTCGCGAACTCGAGGTCGCTGAACCTGGTGGAGCCACGGCCGTACCTCCCCGCGCCGAACACCAGTATGCCTTTCGGCGGAGTCCTGCGCGCGACGATTGTCTTGTTGGCTGCGGCGTGCACGACGTATGCGGAATCGACATCCACGCCCTTGGCCTTGGCGGCAGCCATTGCGTTCCTCAGGACTTTCTGCACGATGCGCGCGCATTTGCTGGGCCACCTCCCCTTCACGCCGCCCAGCTCGTGCCTTGAGCCCATGTACCTGTTGTGGCGCCTGTACGCGACAGGGGTTTCTGCCGCACCCACGCTGTCGAGGATGCGCATTGCGTCTCCCGCGCTCTTGTACCTTATCGCGTCGCAGACAGCGCAGAGGTCCTTGTAGCTCGCGTTGATGTCTTCTAGCCTGGAGAGGACCACGCCAAGCCTGCCCTGATTGAATGAATATGCCGTCATTTGACCGCCAGGAACTTGCTTCCGCGCGTCGCCCTTATGCCCGGCGCAGAGTGCTGAACGTGCTTCGTGGTGTGTGAGTACTCGCCGAGCCTGTGGCCCAGCATGTTCGCGGTCACGTACACGGGTATGAACTCCTTGCCGTTGTGGACCTCGAACCTGAGGCCGACCCACGCGGGAAGTATCGCAGCCTCCCTGACATGGGTCTTTATGGGCTTCGTGTTGTTCTGCTTCCTGCGCTTCTCTATTTTCTCTAGGAGCTTCTTGTAGGAGCCCGAGCTGCGCTTGATGCTCCTGCGCAGCCTCGACTTTATCATGGGCAGGTAATCGCCTTGGCTGATGCCTGTCAGCTCGGCCTGGGTCTTGCCCCTGAATGCTACTCGTTCTGGCATTTTTTCACTTCTTTCTCCTTCCGACGCGCCTTGCGGCTATGTGGCCGACCTTCCTTCCCGGTGGCGCGTTCCTGGAGGTCATGCTGCTTTTTCCCTTGTGGTGCTGCTTGCCTCCGAACGGGTGTTCGGACGGGTTGAGCTTCACGCCTCTGATTCCGGGCCAGAACCTGTTGAGCGGCTTCTGGATGTGATAGCTCTTGCCTGCCTTCATGCGCGGCTTGTCGGTCATTCCGCCGCCGGCGATTACTCCGAGCTGCGCCTTGCACGCGCTGCTGAGCGTCATGCTTGCCCTTGAGGGAAGCGTGACTGTGGTAACATTGCCGGCATGAGAGGCGACGTACGCCACTGCGCCGGACCCCCTGGCGAGCTTGCCGCCGTCGCCTGGCTTGGACTCTATGTTGTAAATCGGGATGCCCTCTGGGACGTCCTTGAGCCTGACCACGTTCCCGAGGGCGTACACTGGCTGCCCCGCTACGTGCAGCTTGTCTCCGACCCGTATCCCCTCCGGCGCTATCAGGTAGCTCGTGGAGAGGTCCTCGTAGAGGATCTCCATTATCGGCGCGGTGCGACCCGGGTCGTTGATGAGCTTCACCACCTCGCCGACGATCTCTTTGTCGGTGTTGGGGTAGCTCACGCTCGTGCTGAACGTGTTGGGCTTCTTCGCGTAAGCGTTCGAGCCCTTTCCGCGCCTCTGCTGCCTAAGCATCTTACCCATAGCTAACCAACTTCAGTTTTTCAGCAACATCGCTCGCCTTGTACTCCTTGGCGAGCTTTATGAAAGCCTTCTTTGCATTGGAAGGTATGTTTATTGTGCGTATGCCCGCAACCTTCACTCCGAACATGCGCTCGAACTCCTTTGCGATCTCCTCCTTGCTGGCCCGGTAGTCTACGACGTACGTTATGACGTTGCTTCTGTTGACTGCGCCCACGGCCTTTTCCGTAGCTATCGGATGCTTGAGTATTGACATGAATATCACTTGCGCAGAGAAAGCCTTGCTATCGACTTCTCGACGTCCCTGACCGCGTCTTCGCTCCAGAGGGCGGCGATGCCGCTACCGCCTGGCGCGAGCTTGCCCGCAGTCAGCCCTTCGATGGTGCAGACCTCTACGCCAGGAATGTTCCTTGCCGCCTTGATCGCGTCGCAGTCCTTGCTCGTGACGAAGAGAAGCGCATTCCTGAAATGGCGCCTCACCGCATAGCGCCTGCTGGTGCTTATCCTGGGCGCGTGGCTCTGGCTTACGAGAGCCGAAAGCTTGAGCTTGCCCAGTATTTGCAGCATCTCCTTGGTCTTCTTCACCGATTCTATCGCGTTTGCGACGACCATTGGAGAGGCGACAGCGGATTTCTTCGAGACAGAAGCGGAAATGGCGCTTGCGATCGCCTTCTGGTACTCCTTTGTGTTGATGCGCTCCGTTATAATCTTTTCCACCTTGTGCGGATGCGCGCGCCTTCCCTTTGTTGCGGAAGGAATGCGCTTGACCTTGCCCTGCACGCCGCCGCCCAGCTTCTCCCTCGGCCTTATCGCGATTCCCATGTGCCTTCCAGAACGGTATTCGTGCATCCTGCCGAAGTAGGCTGCGCTCGTCTGCATTCCTGCCTCGACGAAGCGGCCTTGGGGCTGGTGCTTGTAGGAATCTTCCGCGTGGATCGCGCGCAGTATCAAATCGGTCCTTACCGGCTCGGAGAACGCGCGCGGAAGCTCCATCGAGCCCTTCACGCTGCCATCTATGCCGTATACGTTAACTGCCATAAGCTCATCTAACTGATATGTAAGACACCTTTGGCTCCTTTATGGCGCCGCGGCCCCTCATCGCCTTCCTTATGCGAACTATGCGCTTGGACGGGCCCGGAACGGAGCCGCTTACGACTATGTAACCGTTCTTCACCACGCCGTAGTTCGTGAACCCGGCGCTCGGGACGATGCTCTTGTCTCCGGCGGCACCTATCTTAAGTATGCGCTTGTTGAATTCTGTCCTGTAGTTGAATCCCATCTGGCCCGACTGCGCCACGGTGTAAAATATCTTGCCCGGAGTCGCGGGTCCGAGAACTCCGACGCGCCTCCTCTTCGCGGTGGCCTTGTGCCACAGCTTTGCTATCCCGAACCTCTTGACTACGCCCTGCCAGCCCTTGCCCTTGCTTATTGATATCACGTCGATGAACTCCCCGCTCTTGAATACCGCATCGGCACCTATGCGCTTGCCCAGCAGGCCTGAGATGAAATTGAACTTTTCTTCGGCGCTCTTTCCGCCGACCAGAGACTCAAACCTTATCGGATGGTGCTGACCCACTGGGGTGCTCTTCGGGTGGGCAACGATCAGCGCAGTGACATCGTCGAATTCGCCGAGCCTGGACTTCAGCTTGTTCAGCTTATCTTCGTCTATCTTCCTGCCCTGGCCTTCAGATGGAACGCCAATTATTTCAGCTGCGGTCGACCTGTAGCCGCTAAGCGGATCCTTGGAATAGAAGCGCATGCCGTATACGCTCGTCTCCGGAATCTCGAGCACGGTGCACGACCTGCTTATCTCCGCGCCCTTGGCTGCCGACTCCGAATCGTCGGTCATTATGACGTGGGTCATGCCTGCCTTGAAAGCGATAATGCTGCATATGCATGGCGTGCCCGATTCCGGTGCAGAGCGCATCCTGGGCAGGCGCTTTTGGGCGCGCCGTCTGGGCCAATATTGCATCGAGCCTTTATGCATGCCTTTCACTGAATTTGACTCCTACCGGCGCAAGAGGAGCAGAAAATCTGCTGTCGGGACGTCTGCGCCATATTCTTTTCTATTCTATACCCTTTTATATCTTTTTGTGCCGTTGGCGTATGTGGAAGTGCCGCCGCGGCCACAAACGCGAACGTGAAGCGGAACGGGCGCCGAAACTGGTCAGCTAATTTCGAAATTTGGTAGCGCGCGCCGATTGGTCCGTATCGAACTATGAGCTTTACTGGATTGATTTTGGGCCTACGGCATTTGGAGCAAGATGGACAACCACTCCGAATATTTTGAATGTCCAATTCGATGGTTTCGGCATCTACGGGAGTGTGGTACCGGTTCGTTTTCGTACATTCTGGAAACAACTTCATCTGGTATGTTAATGGGGCGCAAACGAACTCGCAGGCCATTGGTGGAACTGTAAATTCTGTTACAAATAATGTGCTATTCGGGAAAAGAAATGGCGGCTCGCAGAAATTTAATGGCCTTATCGCGAACATCCAGATCTACAATGCCTCGCTTTCGGCAAGTGAGGTTCGGGGGCTCTATGTAGAGGGCATTGGGGGCGCTCCTGCCCTCATCCAGAACCTTGTGGGCTAGTGGCCGCTGAACGGCGACGTGAAGGACTGCAACGGCAACAACAGAGTCCCGACCGCAGTCACGTACTCTGGCAGCCGGAGCGGCGGATATGCGTTGCGCTGATCGAGCAGGAGGCAGGAATCCGGCAGGGAGATGTGCTATAGCTTCGTTGCTTCTATTATCTGGAGTTCTCTCAGGACGGTGTTGGTCGACGCCATGAGCGCAGTCACGTCCTGGGCGCTGATTTCTATGCGCAACCTGTCGCGCGCTTCTCCGATCCTGACGCTGCTCCGCTTATATCTGCGGTACCCGTACGCAGCGAGGATGCGCATGTAGTTCAGTGCCGGATCTTTTTGATAAAGTATTACGGCGTGCAGCCTTTCAGTCTCTCGCTTCGCGGACGAACGTCGATTCGGAATTCTTTCCACCTCTTTCTATCGTAAATTTTCCTGCCACAGCGGCGAGGGCGTATTCCTTGCCCCAGGAATAGCTCGCCCCCAATTTCGAGACGTGGATGAGCTCCAGGCTCTTGGCCTTGCCTGTGCGGATCATGATGACTCTCTGGAAGCCCTCCGCCGCGGCATGCGCCGCAAGAGACCTTATGCTGCTCTCGCCGCGCACGCGCACGCGCACGTTGTCGAGCATCCCCTTGATGTATTTGCATGCGTTTTGCGCGTCCTTGCTTCGAGGCGATGCACCTTTCGAGAAGGTGACGTACGGCATGGCAGCACTAGTTCCTGACATTGCTCCTCCTGCTCGGCCGTGCCTTGAATGAGCCGATGCCCTTCTCTGACAGGCCGCGGTGCCTCTTTCCTGCAGCTGTGAGGCCCCTGTATGCCCTGCCGCGCTGCCCTATCACACCCCTGTAGACAGGATCGCTCGTCAAAGCGGGGCTTGACCTGTCCAGCAGTATGACCTCGTAGAACTTCTGGTCCCCGGTGTCGCCTACGAAATATGAGTTGAGCACTTCGCAGTTCGAGAACTTTCGCGCTGCGCGCTCCTCGGCAATGGCCTGAAGCGACTTGTTGTACGAGTAGAACTTCCCCATCTTGGTTGGCTTCCGGCCTCCAGTAACCTCATGCCTCTTGCTCCTGCCCTTGCCCACGCGCACCCGCGCTATCGTCACGCCCTGCTTTGCCTTGTAGCCGAGCTCGCGCGCCCTGGCTATATTGGTTGGCTTGTCCGCCTTGAATATCGACGGCTCGGCGCTCCACCTGACGAGGCGCGCCTTGTAGAGCGGCGACTTCTCCTTGTAGCCCTGCCTGAAGGCTTTTCTCATTGAGCGGTACATGTTCATGAAAACACAATACCGTTTTGACTGAGAGCAATTTATTACTTTGCATACATTTATGCTTGCCCGGGGCGGGGAGGCTTTACAATTGCGCAAAGATGCCTCTTCATATTGCCAAAAAACCGAGCATATAAATATAAGTTCCCTCATAAATGTATACGGTGCTGTTTAAATGAAGGGGAAGGCTCGCAAATCCAAGGGGGGTCGGAAGAGGGTGACTGCCGTGAAAAGGGCGGCGCCCAGGATCCACAAGGCTCAGCGCGGCAGGATTATACATCCCGCCAGGATTAGGAAAGCGCATGCCGTGAAAAGGACAGGCGACAAGATCAGAAAGACGCGAAAGGCAGCCGCGCGGGCGGGCAAGGAAGCCGATGAGGTCAAAAAGGCAACGATGGGCCTTCCTGCCGCTTTGGAGACCAAAGACGCCATTGATGCTCTGTTGCGCAACGAGCGCGTCATAGGCTATCTCAAGAAGAATGTCAGCAAGAAGGTTACAGACGTAATATCGCTTCTCACGGCGCCCAGAACTGACGAGTACATAACCGAGAAGCTGGGCATAAAGATCAACGCCGTCAGGCGCATGCTTAACATAATGCAGAACTACGGCATAACCAACTACTACGTTTCTAAGAACAAGGATGGCTGGCTGTCCTTTGCGTGGTACGTGAATACCGGCAAGCTTCCCTCTTTTCTCGAGTACGTGCAGACTGTCGAAGCGGAGAGGCCGATGATCGATGCGGACTGCAACGACTATTTTGTGTGCAACGGCTGCTACAGCGAGAGCAGACTCATCTTCACCTTTGATGCGGCGTATGAGGCCGGTTTCAAGTGCAGCGCATGCGGAAAGGTCCTTGAGCGCGTGGGCGACAAGACGGATGTGGAAAAGCTGCTCGCGGCAGGCGCTGCCCCGGAAGAGGAATAGCTCCTCCGGACGTTTCTGCTGGATGAGATGGTTTTGGGTTGGCGGCGTTTTGCCGACGCCGAAATCCAGAAACGGTTAATAAGATTGCGACATACATATTCTTGGCTGTAATGCTGTGCCTTTTGCTACGTAGCGAGGTAGGGTAGTCTGGAGTGCCCGCCGGGCTCATAACCCGGAGATCGATGGTTCAAATCCATTCCTCGCTATACCATACACTTCCACTATTCATACCATGCTCATGTGTATTTATTTTATCTTATCTCAATCTAATCAACAATATAATAGAGTAAAGGGAGCGAATACCGGAACTGTGGTGTCTATATGGAAGATTATATGACCTATGATTATCTCTGGCAGCTGTGCCAAAAGGAGAAGCAGACAAACCAGCTGCTCCTCATACCAAAGACTTTCTATGGCGACATAACGGCGTTCATAGGAGCGCTGGACGAAACCAACGACAAGAGCGCGCAGATAAAGTCCAACGCCACCAAGCTGCTGAAAGAGCTGTTTGAGAGCCGAAAACAAAAAATACTGCTTTACATCGCCCATGGCAAGGAGCTTCCGCAGCCCGCAAGCGCGCCCGAAACCGAGTTCTACAACAGCGTAGTCCAGGCGATGCGGGCGAGCAAGATGGACCTTGACGGCAAGAGCGATGTCCATACCACGCTGCGGTCGCTGGTTGATCTGCCCGAGATAATACTGCCCTCGGGCAACAAGCTCGGACCCCTGAAGAAGGGCCAGACCCTGGATACGACGGTATCGGACGATGACCTGAATTTCCTGGTGTCGAATTCGATTTGCATTAATCAATGACGTGATATTATGGAAGTCCCAAAAGAGATTATGACATACTGCCCAAAATGCAACAAGCATACGATGCACTCTCTTGTTGTTTGGTCTAGGAAGGCCCAGCGCGGCCTGAGCGTGGGCACCAGAAGGCACAACAGGAAAATTGTCGGCTACGTCGGCAAGGTAAAAGGCAAAAACATCGTGAAGAAGCTGTCAAAGAAGCAGCTCGCGCTTCTCAAGTGCAAGACGTGCTCCTTCACAGTGAAGCGAATCATGGGCGCCCGGTCCCGGAAGAAGCTGGAAATAAAGCGCATGTGATTTCATGGCAAACGTCCCGCGGGTCGGAGAGCACGTAATCGCTTACATAACCAAGGTCAGCAGGTTCGGCGCCTACTGCAGGCTTCTCGAATACAACGACTTGGAGGTGTTCCTTCCGATAAGGGAGGTGTCCTCTGGCTGGATAAAGAACATAAGGGAGCATGTGCACGAGGGCCAGAAGGTCGTAGCCAGCATACTATTCTACGACAAGGACAAAGGCACCATCGACGTGTCGCTCAAGCGCGTCACGCAGGGGCAGGCGAAGGAGAAGCTCCGCGCGTACAACCTCGAGAAGAGGTTCGCGGGTCTTTTCGCGCAGTCGGTAAAGATGGCGGGGCTTTCCGGGGAAAAGGCCTCGCTGGTCCAGAAGGCGCTTACCGAGTTTCCCAATTACACCGAGCTGATGGACGGCGCAATGTCTGGCTCGGACAGCTTCAAGAGCTCCACGCTGCCCAAGAAGCTCAAGGACATGCTCATCGAGAACTTCGAAGCGAGCAAGAAGAAGCGCAGGTATGTCGTTGCGTACACGATGAGGCTGTCCACCTTCAACACACTCTCCGGCGCCACCGAGCTCAGGGACATAATCTCTTCCGTGAAACAGCTCGGGATAGAGGTCAATTACATAGGCGCGCCGCGGTATAGGCTCGTGGCCGAAGGCGAGGACTACACGAAAGCCGAGGAGAAGATAAAGCAGGCGTCGCAGCTCATCCAGTCCAAGCTCAAGAAGGGCGTTTTCGAGATGGAAAAGGAGAAGCTCAAGAAGGCCAAGGAGGACATACTTACCGCTGCCCAGGCGTGAACATGGATATGCGCAAGACCGTGATAATTGTCAAGAAGGGCATCCGGCTGAACAAGCCCGTGCTCCTTGTCGGCCTGCCCGGCATAGGCAATGTCGGAAAGCTCGTGGCCGAGCACCTCCGGCGGGAGTTCAAAGCGAAGAGGTTCGCGGCGCTCTACTCGCCATACCTGCCGGACAGGGTCTCGATGCTGAAGCGCGGCACAATACGGCTATCGAACAACAGCTTCTACCTGATCAAGGCGAAGGGCGCATCAGGAAGCGACATAGTGATACTTACCGGAGACGCGCAGGGCGTCACGCCGCGGGGCAGGTACCTGATAAACTCAAAAATAGTGGACTTCTTCAAGAACAAGCTCAACGGCAAGTTCATATACACCGTAGGCGGTTACAACATAGGAAACTCCCTCGTGAAGTCTCCGCGCGTGTTCGGCAGCGCCTCCAGCAACAGCGTGGTCGCGCAGTTCAAGGACTCCGGCGTGGTGTTCGGCAAGACTCGAGGGGCCATAATGGGCTCCGCGGGGCTGGTCGTGGCGTTTGCAAAGATGTACAAGGTCGACGCCATATGCCTCATGGGCGAAACGAGCCTTCTCGATGTGGATGCGAACGCGGCCAAGGCGGTGCTGTTCGTGCTCGCGAAGAGGCTCGACCTCAAGATAAACACCGCCAAACTCGACAAGATAATAGAGGGCACGGCAAAGTTCGTCAAGGAGCTCGAGCGCCAGGTCAGCGTTGGAAATCAGCTCGAGCAGTTCCACAGGGAGCCCGAGAGCGGCCCCTCTTACATACGCTAAAGCGGGTATAGTCTAGCCTGGTAGGACGTGAATTCGAAAGAAGCGCAAGCTTCCCAAGCTCATGACCCGGGTTCAAATCCCGGTGCCCGCATAACTGCTAAATAGCCAGAGAAGCAAGGCATCTCAGTTATTTTATGGCGGAGATGGAAATTCTTGTTGAGGGATATGCCAAAGAAGTCCGCAGGGGATGGCTGGCGAGTTCATCTGCAGTTTTAATCAAATCCAAAGGCAAAAACATAATCGCGGACCCAGGCTGCAGCAGGGGCAAGCTGCTAAAAGCACTGGAAAGCAGGAGCCTGGCGCCATCAGATATGGATTTCGTCTTTCTTTCTCACGGCCATGTGGACCACGCGTTGTTGGCGGGGCTTTTTGAGAATGCGGAAATCGTAACCTTCGAAAATTTGATGTACAAGAAGGACCTGCAGCTAGAGTTCGCCAAAAGAGTACTGGGCCCCGACACCTGCGTTATCGAGACCCCAGGCCACACGGCAGAGCACTGCTCGCTCGTAGTAAAAACAAGGGCGGGCGCATGCGTTATTGCTGGAGACGTCTTCTGGTGGGCAGACGGGAAAAAGCAAAAAGTCGACATAAACAAAATAGACGATGCGCATCCAAAGGAACTCAACATGGAAGAGCTAATCAAATCCCGCAAGAGGGTCTTGAAAATTGCAGACTACGTGATTCCGGGGCACGGCAAGATGTTCAAGGTGGACTGAGGCGATCGCGATGGGAAAACCAGACTGGCTTACGATACGGCCCGCTTCCACAGAAAAGTACTCCGGAATAAAGCACACAATCGAATCCCTGGGCCTCCATACCGTTTGCACCGAGGCGCGGTGCCCCAACACCGCAGAATGCTGGAGTTCCGGCACCGCAACGTTCCTCATCCTCGGCGGCGCATGCACTAGAGGCTGCAGGTTCTGTTCGGTTCCTAAGCGAGCCCACGGAGATACTGTCGACGCGGCCGAGCCCGCAAAACTGGCAAGGGTCATAAGCGAATGGCGCCTGCCTTATGCGGTGCTTACCTCAGTATGCAGGGATGACCTGCCCGACCAAGGCTCCGATCATTTTGCAGAGTGCATACGCACAATAAAGCAGTCAAATCCCAAAACGGTTGTAGAGGTCCTGATTCCCGATTTCCGCTGCGATGAAAACGCCCTGCGCCGCATTATCGGTGCGGGCCCTGATGTCATAGGACACAACGTCGAGACTGTGGAGTCGCTGTCCTCGAAGCTCAGGGACGCTCGCGCGTCATATTCGTTGTCGCTCCGCACGCTCAAGAAGATAAAGGCGCTCGCCCCCCAAATTTATACGAAATCGGCATTCATGCTGGGTCTTGGCGAGAGCGAACGCGATATCCTGCAAACGATGCGCGACCTGCGCAAAGCGGGTGTGGACTTTCTTGCCATCGGGCAATACCTGAGTCCAGGCGCGACCAACGTGAAGGTCGCAGATTACATAGAACCGGAAGAGTTCGAAAGGTGCAGAAGGGCAGCCGCGGAGCTCGGATTCCTCTACGTGGCATCGGGGCCTTTTGTAAGGAGCTCTTACAAGTCAGGAGAGTACTTCGCAAGAATGCTGACGGAGAGCAAGTTTGTTAGCGCATGAAGTTCCATGCGTCGGTCTTGTAAGTATTTTTGATGAGCCTGCCTATATCTTCCAGCTCATCAGGATCCAGTGCGCCCATCTGGTGCTCCTTCCCTTTAACGAAGCTTTCGAGCAGCGCCTCATAAAGATCTCCCCTGCTAGCGCCAGAATGGTCGCGAACACAAGTCACGCGATCCCTGACATCCTTTATCATCTTGTCTGAGATCTTCTCGCTGCTTACTTTCAGCAGAGAGAACATCTTTTCTGGATCGAAGCCGTAAAGTACCGTGCCATGCTGCAGCACAATCCCCTCATGCCTCGACTGGGCGTTCCCAGATATCTTCCTTCCTCCGACAACTATATCATTTATCGGGGCGAAATCAGCGCCGATTCCCAGCGAGGATAGCGCGTCAACTATCCAGCCGCAGATGACCTTGTAGCTCTCTATTACGTTCTTCGGGAAAAGGTCCTCGGGAGCTATGACGCTATACGTGATCTCGCCTTCAGAGTCGTGATAGACTGCGCCACCCCCCGTTTTGCGCCTTACGTAATCAACGCCGAGCGCTCTACACTTATCCACGTCTACCTCATCAATCATCGATTGGAAGTGGCCGATCGAGACCGCGCTCGGCTTCCATGTATAGAACCTTATCGTGGGATCCGCACGCCCCGCGTGCACCATGGAACCTATCGCTTCGTCCGCTGCCATGTTGAAATATGCATCGTGCGTCTCCAAGCCTATGATCCGCCACCTCATCTTATCGCCATCTTTATCGTCTGCGCAATTGCGTCAGGTGTGATGCCTACCATCTGTATGCCATTTTTCGCAACGACCGCATCTATCCTCTTAGAAATCTCACCAGAATCCAAACCGACCGGCGTCCCTATCAGCGCAGCTTCTATTTTCGGCAGCGAATCTTCAGGGAACAGGAAGAAGTCGCCCAGTATCTGGATATCTCTCAGCTCGCTATCGAACTTTACCTTCACAGCAAGCAGCTTCCCTCCCGGAATCTTTTGTTTCGCGGTCCCTTCCAGCATACGCTATCACCTATTTCTTGAAATGAACACGGCCAGCTTTCCAAACGCAAGGCTTCGGTGGCTCATTTTGCTCTTTTCCCCGATGGCCATTTCCCCGTACGTCTTGTCCCCGCCTTCCGGAAGGAATACGGGGTCCCATCCAAATCCTGCCTTCCCCCTGGGCGGCACTATAAATCCGCGGACGCTGCCTTCAAAGAATCGCATCCTCCCTTTGGATTCGGCATAGCCCACAGTGCATCTGGCTTCCGCATGGCTGTCTCCGAGCTTTTCAGCCATTTTATATATGCCTTCTGGCCCCAGCGCCTCGAGGAACCACTTGATCAGCGGGCCGGGCAGGCCGTTGAGGCATTTCAAATGCAGCGAAACGTCCTCGACAACAAGATTGCTGCCCCTATATCGCAGCCCCTCCAGGAGTTTGTGCCTGACTATCTCTTTCGGGTCGCTGTTCTGTATCTCCGGAAGGTCTACATCAAGCTGTTCCACGTCCTTAAGTATCGCCTTTACCTCCCTGAACTTGTTCTTGTTTCCGGTGACCAGGTACAACATTTCATCATCACAGCCCATTCTTTTTCATAAAGGCGAGGTTCGCCTCAATCTTTTCAAGCGTCTGCGCCAGCGGCCTCTTTATGTCATCGCGAAGATTGGAGCTTTTCCCAAAGAAACTTTTGAAATCGGAATACATACGCACGTCATTCATTCCATCAAAACATTCCACAAAACCGCTGAGCATGAGGGTTCCAAGGGGGTATCTCGCCATCAGTATCCTCCAGTTGCCCTTTACCCATTTCCAAAGGGCGCCCTGGGTTCCGGGAAGCTCTGATTCGACCGCAGGTATCACAAAGGAATCCTGGAGCTTTACTGCCCCAGAGAGCGAAAATCCAAGCGCGGACTTCAGGTTAGCGGCACCCACAGTGCCCAGCGCGACCAGCAGGCGCCTCTTCTCTTCAGGTACCTGCTCTTTTTCATAGAGCGCCCTGAAGGCCGCATATGCGCCCGCCTTGTTGAACGCGACGACTCTGTACACCGAAGAGCGCAGGTCGGAATCTATTCTGCTCCCGCTCTTCAGGTATGCGAAAAACATGCCGGCACACCTATTCACGACTGCCACATCCCCCACCAGGCCAAGAGCGGATATGCAGGCCGAGCGCAAGATGATTTCCAGCGTTCCGTCGCGCGGTCTGCGAGACCACGTAAGCTTGCCCAAAAGCACATTCCCATACTCAGATACGGTCTTAGCCACCCTCTCCTTCAGCCTGCCCGAGGTCATGGCATGCAGCCATTGTAGCTGCCCCAGCACGCTGACGTTGAGCAGCGGGTCGTAAGCCGGGCAGTATTCGCTTACGAAATCCAGATAGTCCGCGACAGGCTCCCGCCCTGACCTTGCAAGGACAAAAAGATCCGATACGATTCCCCAGGCATCACGGTTTCTGATACGGCCCGAACGTATTGCTGCCCCAAGCCTTCCGAGCATGGCTTTGGGGTACTTCACCCTGTAGAATCCGGCCTGCGAATAGTTCAATTTTATCCATTTGGCTCCGCCAATCCGTATCTTTGCGGTCTTGCCGAGCATCAGCATTCTTCTGTCCGGTTCGCCTTGCGCTTTGTAGTGCACGGGTATCCTCCATGCGAGAGACCCCTTTATCGTGCTCGAAAGCGTGAACCTGTCCTGCGCAAGCCGCAGCCAATCCCCCGCCTCGGATACCTCTATTATAGGATACCCTGGCCGCTCGATCCACTCCTTTGCGATCTCCTCAGTTTTCAAGATCCCTTCCTTCCGGGCGGCTGCTCCTATTGCCTTCCAGAGGTCCTCCTTCGTGGCATTCGCGTAAGACTTGCTCTTGAGATAGCTGTGCAGGCCCGCGCGGAACGCGCCCTCGCCAACGTAATCCTCCAGCATGTAAAGGATGGCGCTGCCCTTGGAATAGCTTATCCCAGGATCGAACATCTGCTCAATCTCCGCAGGATTCCTCACGTGCGCGTTTATAGACCGGGTCGACCTGAGCTGGTCCGTGCTCATCGCCGTAGACATCCTCCCGACCAGCTGCTGGTCGCGCATGTGCCACTCGGGAAACAGCGCGTCAGGCGCGTTGCATTCCATGAGCGAGGCGAAGCTCTCATTGAGCCAAAGGTCGTCCCACCACTTCATCGTGACCAGGTCTCCAAACCACTGGTGCGCCATTTCATGCGCAACTATCACGGCCACGGTCTGCTTGTACTGCAGCGAGCTCTTCTTCTCGTCCCCCAGCAGCGCCACCTCCCGGAATGCCATCGCGCCCCAGTTTTCCATCGCGCCCGCGGCGAAGTCGGGCACCGCTATCATGTCCAGCTTTGGCAGGGGGTAGTCTACGCCGAAATACCCTTGGTAGAACTTAAGCAGTTTTGATGCGAAGCCCAGAGCCAGATTTGCCAAGTTGGCGCGCCCAGGAACCGCTGCTAGGCGGAGCAGTGTCTTCCCCGCCTTTTTGGCCCGGAACTCGAAGTTTCCAACTCCGATGTAAAGCAGGTAGCAGCTCATCCTCGGCGTTTCATAGAACACCACGAGCTTCTTATCCCCTGCCAGGTCTTTCGCCCTCTTTATCGGCATGTTGGATATGGCATCGTATTTCCTGTCCACAATGAAGCGCAGGTCGAACCTCGCTTTCTTCTCAGGTTCATCGAAGCACGGGAAGACGGACCGCGCCCCGATGGGCTCCATCTGCGTGGTCAGCAAGTAGCGCGCCTCGCCTCCGACCGCGTAGCTGCTCCTATAGAACCCGATCATGCTGTCGTTGTTCTTCCCGGAAAACTTTAGGTGCACTTTGGCAGCTCCGGATATCATTTTCGAGAGCCGCAGGGTCAACACATCCCTGAGCCTATCGAAGGAGATTCTCGGCAGGTACGTCTTTCCCTTCGAAACTATGCCAGCGGCCTCGATTGTCAGGTCTTTTGAGTTCAGCCTGATCTCTTTCGTCGGCCTTCTGATCCTGATATCAATCGTTTCTTCGCCTTCGAAAACGAAACGCACGAGGTCAGTTTTCATGGTTAGTGTATAGCGCCCAGGCACGACATTATTTCCGAGCGCCCATACGTCTCCGGCGTCCACAAGACCACTGGCAAGGTATTTAACTTAATTTTAATATGCTTATGTGTGGATTCATGGATAGCGTCAGGCACAGGCTAGACAAATTCTTCGCCAAGTCCGAGGCACGCGCGCTTGTGCTCGTTAACGTCTCAACTCCGGATCCGAATTTCCTATACTTCACCGGATTCACCAGCGGGCTTTTCGAGGACAACTTCCTGGTCGTGAGGAAGCGCGGGCTCACTCTGTTTACGAACACCCTGGAATACGGCGCCGCCCTGGCTCAAAGGCCGCGCGAGATGAAGATCATAGTTGTCAGAAAGCGGAAGGAACTGGTAAGCGGCCTTCGGGCCGCGCTCAGGGGCAGGAGAGTATGCCTGAACTACGATTTTATTCCGGTGCGCTACTTCAATTTTATCGAAGGCGTCGTCGGGCCGAAAAGGCTCTGCGATGCGGCATCCGACCTCGATTCCACCAGATTGGTGAAAGATGCCGGCGAAATACGCGCTCTCTCGGAAGGGGCTTCGATAACAAAGTATGCCATGTCGCAGATAATGCGTTTTGCGAGGGTGGGCATGACCGAAAAGCAGCTTGCGGCAATATTCACGAACATGATGATGGAGCGCGGAGCGCAGGCGCCGTCGTTCCGCACCATAGTGTCTTTCGGGAAGAACGCCGCGATACCCCATCACACTCCGGACGACACCGCGCTATCGCGCAACGAGCTTGTGCTGATAGACGCCGGAGCGAAGGTTCGCAACTACTGCTCCGACATCACAAGGACCTTCATCTTCAGGCCGGATAAGGGCAGCGCCTACTACGCAAAGGCCATGCGCATGATCGAGACGGTGAGGAAGGCCCAGCGCGCAGCCATGTCGCTGATGAAGGACGGAGCTGCCGGAAAGGACGTCCACATCGCCGCAGAAAACACGATAAACAATTCGAGCGGCGGCGCGTACAAAGGCAAGTTCATACACTCAGTAAGTCATTCCGTTGGACTGAACACGCACGATGGCGACGTTGCCCTGGGTCCCACGACGTCGCTGGTGCTAAAGAGCGGGATGGTGCTCAGCTGCGAGCCCGGCATATACGTGCAGGGCTTCGGCGGAGTCCGCATAGAGGACGACATACTGGTGACAAAGTCGGGCCCGAAGGTACTGTAGTCAAAAGGCGATGCCGATGGCAAAAATAAGAATACTGGCTTTTGGGGCGAGCCTGAGAAAAGGCTCATACAGCATGATGGTCCAGAACTCGCTCCCCGCGCTCGCCCCCGAAGGTGCGGAGGTTGCGGCGTTCGCGCTTGATGGCATACCCGCGTTTAACCAGGATCTTGAGGCCAGCATGCCAGCCAAGGTTCTCGAGTTCAAAGCCGCGACAGTGGGCGCGGACGCGGTGGTCATCGTCACTCCGGAATACAACTACTCGATGCCGGGCTACCTGAAAAACGCGATAGACTGGGCGTCAAGGCCTTACGGAAGCAACTCCCTCGACGGGAAGCCGGCAGCAATAATAAGCACCTCTCCGGGCGCGCTCGGCGGCTCACGGGCAAACTACCATCTCAGGCAGTCCTTCATATTCCTCAACGTGCGCACCTTCAACAAGCCCGAAGCAATAATACCGCAAGACGCGCCAGAAGGCAAAGGACGGCGCGCTGTCCGACGAAAAGACCGTTGAAGTGGTCAAGAGGCTGCTCCAGAACCTCGTGCAGCTCGCCCAGGAGCCCAAAAGCAGCGATGCGCCTACCAGAACTCGTTGATTGCATCCAGTATCTGCTGCTTTGTCGGATCCGGCTGCATAACCAGCGGTCCCTTGCTAAGCGTCATGTTGAGTTCGCTGTATGTGGGCCTCTCCTTGCTGTAGAAAATCCCAATCGGTATCTTTGCCCAGCCGGATCTCTCGGCTTCGAGAGCTTTCCCGAGCGCGCTGTCAAGATTTGACGGATCATGCCCGGCCTGATCCAGCTTGTAGACCCGCTGCTTGAACCAGTCGTAGGTGTTGAGGTCGTTGAACGGTATGCACGGGCTAAGCACGTCGACGATCGCGAACCCTTTGTGCGTTATGCCGCCCTTTATCAGCCCCGCCAGGTGCACCGGGTCCCCCGAAAATCCCCGGGCGACGTAAGACGCGCCCGCGGCAAGGGCCACGCTTATCGGGTTCTCCGGGGTCTCTATCGACCCGAGCGGTGTTGACTTCGTCTTCGCGCCCATCAGGGTCGTGGGCGACGCCTGCCCAGTGGTGAGGCCGTAAATCTCGTTGTTTGCCACTATATAGGTCATGTCTATGTTCCTCCGGGCGGTGTGTATTAGATGCCCGACGCCAATCCCATAGCCGTCGCCGTCGCCTCCCACGCCTATCACTGTCAAGCTGTCGTTGGCGAGCTTTGCGCCCACCGCCACCGGAAGCAGCCTCCCGTGCAGGCTGTGTATGCCGTATGTGCTGAACTGATGCGGCATCGCCGAGCTGCAGCCTATTCCGGACACCATCAGGATCTTTTCCTTCTCTATCCTGAGCTCGGACAGCGCGCTCACGATGCTTGCGTAAGTGCCGTAATTTCCGCAGCCCGGGCACCACACCGGCTTTATCCCGGACGCAAGCATTTTCGCATAATCCTCGGGCATCACATCACTTTGTAAGGGCTAGCGCCCTCTCCGCTATCTCTTCCCCGGTGAACGGCTCACCATCATACTTGAGTATGCTGTCGAGCATGCCTATGCCTGTGTTCGACATTATCACCTGAGCGAGCTGGCCGGTGTAGTTGCACTCGACGTTTATCAGCATCTTGCCTTCCAGCAATGCCCGCGTTCGCTTCTTGTCGATAGGCATCAGGTAGCCGAACGACACGACTCCGAAGCTCCTGCCCATGGCCTTCAGTATCTCGCAAGCTTCCAGCGCCGCTTCCGTGGTGGACCCGAAAGTCACGAAAAAGAAGTTCGCACCCTCGTTGTTGACTTCCGGCACGAACACGCTTTCCCTCTCCAGCATCGTGTCGATCTTACCCATGCGCTTCTCGTGCATCTTTTTCCTCATGTCTATCGATTCGTCGAGCCCAGCAAGCGCGTCGCTCAGGAGGTCGCCGTACTCGCCATGCTCGTCGCTTGAGGCCACGTGCTCGCGGCCCTTCGTGCCAGGAAAAGCCCGCGGCGAGATTCCGTCCCCGGACAGCGCATACCTCCTGAACCTCTCCCGCGCCGTGCCTTCGCCCAGCACCTTGCCCCTGTCTATCATGACGCCGTCTACGTCAAGGCTGTCGACACTCTCTATGCGCTCCGAAAGGTACTGGTCCATCAGTATTATCACAGGCACCTGGTACCTGTCAGCAAGGTTGAACGCGTCCGCAGCAATCCTGAAGCACGACTCCACGCTCGAGGGAGCGACCACTATCCTCGGGAATTCGCCCTGCGAGGCGTGCATCGCAAAGAGCAGGTCCGCCTGCTCGGTCTTGGTGGGAAATCCGGTGCTCGGCCCGGTCCTCTGCGACTCCACGACTACTATGGGCGCCTCTATCATGCCAGCGAGCCCGAGGCCTTCCACCATGAGCGAGAAGCCGCCGCCGCTCGTGCCGCACATCCCCCTGACGCCTGCGACGGCTGCGCCTATGGTCATGTTTATCGCGGCTATCTCGTCCTCTGTCTGCTTGTACACAACTCCCATGCTCTCGTGCGCAGCAAACCAGTGCAGCATGCCGCTTGCGGGCGTCATGGGGTAGGCAGCATAGAACTTGCAGCCCGCAGCGTAAGCGCCAAGGCACAGCGCGACGTTGCCGTCAAGGGCGTATCTCCTTTTGCCGTCTCCTTCCAGGCTGTATGCCTTTCCGACGCCTTCGAAGGCGTAGCCGCGCGCCGCCGCCTGCACGTTGCAGCTTACCATCTTTTCGTCCTTCTTCTCAAAACGCTTCCTTATAGTGGCTTCCAGCGCCTCGATTCCCAGGCCTGCAAACCGCAGAGCCGCGCCGACAGCGACAGTGTTCCTCATTATCGGGTCTCCTCCCACCACAAGCGCAATGTCCGCCAGGGGGATTCTCACCAGCCGCAGCCCAGGATCGCCAAGGCTGCCGGCGTCTGTCTTGGACGGGTCGTATATCACGATCGCGTTCTTGCCAAGCCTGCTCCTTTGGTAGGTTATTGCATCCTGGTTCAGGGCGATGAGAATGTCTATCTGCTTGCCGTGGCTGCGCAGCTTCGAATCACCGATCCTTACCTGGTACCACACATGCCCACCGCGCACTATTGACTGGTAGCCGCGATAGCCGAAGGCGCGGAGCCCGTTCTTCGCCGCCACGTCCACAAGCAGCGCTCCGCTGGACTCCACCCCGTCCCCGTTGGCGCCCGCTATCCTGATCGAGATGCTTGCCATCAAACGCAGCGCGTGCCAGCTAAGGCACCGCAACAGTATTCTGCCCTCTGCTTATTTAAACCATGCATGCGTGATACCCTTCGGCAAGGTGTTCGCGCGCACATCCCACGTATCGTCTTGGCATCGGCGTCTCCGCGCCGCAGCGCCGTACTGCGCCAGGCGGGCATCGCCCACATCGCGGTGCCCAGCAGGGTCGACGAGCGCAGCGTGAAGGCCGACGGGCCGCGCTCCTACGCCATGAGGCTCGCCGAGCTCAAGGCAAGCGGGATAGCGCCGAGGTTCAGGGACGCAATCGTAATCGGCGCAGACACACTGGTCGTCATGGACGGCAGGATATTCGGCAAGCCAAAGGACAATGCCGATGCAAGAAGGATGCTGCGCTCGCTTAACGGAAGGACGCACTCGGTGATAACCGGCATATGCGTGATTGATTGCATGTCCGGGATGATAGTCGTCAGGTCTGCAGAAACCCTGGTAACGTTCAGGAAGCTCAGCGCGAGCGCGATCGAGGCTTATGTCTCCAGCGGCGAGCCGCTAGGCAAGGCCGGGGCTTATGCGATACAGGAGAAGGGGGCGTCCCTTATCGCGCGCATAAACGGTGACTTCTACAACGTGGTCGGGCTGCCCCTTCCCACGCTCCTCGGAATGCTCGAGAAGCTGCGCACGCGGCAATCTCGCGCTACAGTAGCGCGAAAAGCAGCATCCCGACGATTCCCCCGAACACTCCACACATGAAGTTCGTGGTGTATTTGTTGCCCACTCCCTTCTCCTCATAGTAGCCGAACACAGAGTCTATCACGCTGCCAGCCATTCCCCCAGCGACAACGCTTAGGACCGCAGTCTCGGCAATCCCTGCCTGCGCTCCGTACGCAGCCTGGAGTTCGGGCACGGCTATTATGAGCAGCAGCGCTATCAGGAGGCTGCCCAGGACGCCGGCTCCCAGTCCAAGCATGGTCAGCGCGCCGGAAGTTCCCCTCCTGACTTTCCGGAATCCGAAAATCAGCCTCGGAAGTCCGTCAAATATACCTATCTCGCTCTCGAACTTGTCCGCTGTTATTGCGGCAACGCTGGAAACGTAGCCCACTACGGATAGGGCAGCCAAACGTGGCGTTCCGCTAGCCGCGAAAAGGAAGAATACCGCAGCCATCATGAGCGGCGGGATTCCGTTCGCAAGGACGTTCCTGACCCCCCGCTGGCAGTTGCCTCCAAGAAGCCGCCTCTTGTAGCTGCTGCCCGCATGAGTCACGACCGCGGAGAGAACCAGGAATACTAGCATCGTAAACAGGAAGAAGTAGCCGGTGCCCTGGCCCAGGAAAAGGAGCGCGGCGCCTATCGCAAGCGCCAGCGCTATGCCTTTTATGTCGAGGGTCAAGAATTCCATGTGATTCCATCTTTATGATATACTTCCACTATTGAGAAAGGCTTTTAAGCTTGCTTTTTTATGTATAGCTACGGGTTCTCTACTGTAGGAAGGTCGTGAAGAACTGGTCGCCTTGCCAGCGCGCTTTCGGGCTCGCTGGCACTCTTCCTTTAGCTTGCTTATTCTCTATTTCGAAAGCTTTTATACCTATTCTGCGTGTAAGTATTGGCGTGTTCTTATGCCCAAGGATAAGGCGGTAAAAGAGCTGGAGGACCTGCCGGGAATAGGAGAGGCCACGGCAGAGAAGCTCAGGACAGGAGGCATAGACAGCATAGACAAGGTCGCTGTCATGTCTCCGTACGAGCTGAGCGAGCTCTCCGGGATAAATGCCGAAGCCGCGAAGAAGGCAGTGGAGGCGGCGAAGGAGGCCACTACCGTCAACTACGAGACCGCAGAGCAGCTTTCGGAGAAGCGGAAGAACATAGGCAAGATCACGACAGGCTCCAAGGACCTCGATGAGCTCATCGGCGGCGGCATCGAGACCAACGCCATAACCGAGACGTACGGCAAGTTCGCCAGCGGGAAGTCCCAGCTGGGCTTCCAGCTTGCTGTGAGCGCCCAGCTTCCAAGGGAGAAGGGCGGCCTGGGCGGCAGCGTTCTCTTCGTTGACACGGAAGCCACTTTCAGGCCGGAGCGCATAGAGAGCATAGCCAAGGCAGCAGGCCTTGACCCAAAAGAGGCGCTGAAGAATATCCTGGTCATACGCGCCGCCACCACAGAGCAGCAGATCCTGTCCATAGACAGGTCCGAGAAGCTAATCCAGGAGAAGAACGTCAAGCTCATCATTGTCGACTCGCTCACATCTCTCTTCCGGGCGGAGTACATAGGCAGGAGCGCGCTCGCGGAAAGGCAGCAGAAGCTCAACCAGCACGTGCACAGGCTCCAGACGCTCGCGGACAAGTACAGCCTGGCGGTGTACATCACCAACCAGGTCATGGACAATCCCGCGATAATGTTCGGCGACCCGACAACGCCCATAGGCGGCAACGTGATGGCCCACGCCGCGACAACGCGCCTGTACCTTAGGAAGAGCAAGGAGGAGAAGCGCATAGTGAGGCTTGTGGATTCGCCGAGCATGCCGGAGGGCGAGTGCATCATAAAGATAACTCCTGAAGGAGTGAAGGATTGACCGCCAGCGCTATTGCAGGCCACTGTCCAGTCTCATTCATGTGATTCCATGCTATACCTAGTCGGAGTCGGGCTTTCCAACGGCGACATAAGCCTCAAGGCGCAGGAAGCCTGCAGGCGCAGCGAGCTCTTCTTCGAGCGCTACACCTGCGCCATGGAAGCAAGCAGGATAGAGCCACTGGAGAGGCTCTTCGGCAGGAAGATCTTACCCTTGGGCAGGCACGACCTGGAAGAGGATGCAAAAGTCATCCTTGAACACGCGAAGAAAGGCGACGTGGCAGTTCTGATAGGCGGCGACCCGCTGATCGCAACGACGCACAAGGCGCTGCTTTCCAGGGCGAAGAAGTTTGGCGTAAGCGTCGGGATAGTGCACGCAGTCTCCGTCTTCAGCGTGGCAATAGGCGAGAGCGGCCTCGACTTCTACAGGTTCGGCAAGGTCTGCACCCTAGCAGGCTGGAAGGAGCACTACCGCCCTGTGTCCTTCTACGAGACGATTCGGCTAAACATACAGAACAACGAGCACGCTTTGGTGCTTCTCGACTACGATGCAGGGTTGGAAAGCTCCCTCCCTCTGAGCGACGTGGTGAAGGAGCTGCGGGCAGCGGAAGAGGTGTACAAATCAGGGATAATCACGGACAGCACTCCGGTTATGGTGCTCAACAGGCTCTCGCAGGAGGGCGAGCTCAAGGCATTCGTCAAGTTCGGCGAGCTGGAAGCGCTGAAGATTAATAAAGGGCCGACCGCAATAATAATACCGGCGAAGCTGACGGGCATAGAGGAAGAGACGCTGAAGAGCATATTCAGCTGATGATATGTCGCTGATGATAAAATTCGACCCGAAGACTAAGGGCATATACGCCGCGGATCAGTCCACAAAGGACGTGCTGGCAGGCGGCAGCTTCGGCAGCGAAAAGGATGGCAAGCTCTATCTGGAGCCCGAGGAGGGTCTCTATCTGATGGACGTCAGGAACGCCGTGTGCGCCTCTGCCAAGGACGGCGCCCCCCTAACGTTCAACACTATTGCCCAGGAGTTCAGCTCCGGCAGGAAGTTCATGGCGCGCTATTTCACGTACAAAGACTGGCGCGACCGCGGGCTCATAATCAAGCGCCCAGGCAACATCAAGGCAAGCGGCGCCGCGCAGCAGGCGAAGAGCTACCACGCCTCGAAGCTCAAGCTCAGGGACTACGCGCTTGAGGGCGTCTTCTTCCCCGCAGACCTTATGACGATAATAGACGACGAGGAGAAGGGGCGCCAGATATATGAGGAGCACTGGTTCGGCCAGTACGGCACATACAAGACCAGCGACCACGGCGTCCTGAACAAGCTAGACGCCTACGAGACGCTGTTCCTGATCGACGCAGGAGTTCTGCACGTCACGAACTTCAGCCGCAAGGAAATTGCCGATTTCGCAAGCAAGAGGCGCGCCGACTTCCAGAAGCTCTATGACGTTTACAGCGACTGGCGCAAGCGAGATTACGTAATAAAGACAGGATTCAAGTTCGGCACGCATTTCAGGATATACTTTCCCGGGGCGCAGCCGATCAAGACCGACGAGAGCTGGATACACTCTCGCCACGTGATACACGTCTTCCCGCGCGATGCCAAGCTGCTCATCTCGGAATGGGCGCGTGCCATAAGAGTGGCGCACTCCGTCAGAAAGACCTTCATACTCGCGATACCGGGCAAGAGCAGGAAGAAGCGCCTCGCCATAGACTACGTCTTATATCACAGGAAGGGCAACGGCATAGAGACTCCTGCCACTGGAAGGCCGAGCTTCGCCATGCTCTCGATAAGCGAGGAGGAGTATCTAGGAGGCAGCGAGCTCTCCGCGATAATAAGCGAGGCCAACAGCCACAGGCTCGAGCTCATCATCGCGATTGCCGACAGGGAGACTGCGGTGACCTACTACAGGGTCAGGAGGATAGAGCTCCAAGGCAGCGACTATGAGTATTACGAGATAGATTGGATGCAGCCATGACCGGGACTCTGTACCTGATTGTGCACGGAAACGTCCAGGGAGTGGGCTACAGGCACTTTGTAAGCAGGGCAGCCAGAAGGCTCGGCCTCGCGGGTTTCGTGCGGAACGAAAGCGACGGCAGCGTCGCCGTGCTTGCCGAAGGCGATGCGGAGACGCTGGATGCCTTTGTCAAGGAGATCGATGTCGACTTCTCGAACGGCCCTAGTGTCGTCAACATTGAGCGCCGCGGAGAGGATTCCGACAAGTTTCCCGCCGAGCTGAAGGGCAGGAAGTTCTCAGAGTTCGCAGTTATTGGATGAGCGGGCCCAGGGGGATTTCCATGACTCTAGCTAGGTGCTAGAGTTATTTCGGACCCCCGACCTACTGGTTAAGAGCCAGCCGCTCTACCATCCTGAGCTATGGACCCTGCTTAGGTTATTGCGCCCACTATTAATATATTTTGTGCCGTGCCTGCCGCCACGGCAGAATGCCTTTAATAAGTGGCGTGCTCCTGATTCCCATGGGACGGGCGCTGAAGCTTCTGAACGTCATTTTCGCCATGTTCCTTTTCGCATCCGGATTGGTAGCGCCGATCTACGCGAGATTCGTCGGAGGGATCGGCGTCGACTTTATCACCACGGGCATCGCTTACAGTATATTCGCGATGGCCTCGGGCATCTTGATGCTCGTCATTAGCAAGCGGGAGGACCGCGCCAAACACAAGGAGAAGGTTATGGCATTCGGGTATGGCCTCAGCTTCGTGGGCTACATCGGCTACACGTTCGTGCGCGCCCCAATCCATCTCTTCGTCCTGGAGCTGTTCTTCGGAATCGCGAGCGCGATGGAGACCCCGGCATTCGATCCCATCTACTCATCCAACCTGAGCACCGGGAAGTTCGCATCCGAATGGGGCCTGTGAGAGTCCGTAACCCTGATAGTCGCCGGAATCTCGTCGTTTGCAGGAGGCATGGTGGCGGAGCTCTTCGGTTTCGGCGCGCTTTTCATAATCATGTCGGCATTCGCCTTCCTTGGCTTTGCTACGTCTGTACTGCTGTGGCTGGATAAGTTCAGGGTGCACCCGGGCAGCTAGCGCCTAGGCGGAATGCGCGGCGCTCAAAACAAAATCTTAGCCAAGAGTCCAACACCAAAGCAACGCGTAAGTATCTCAAAGCCCATAAGTATTATGGGCTGGGCGCAGGCAAGTCTGACATATGCGTGCAGATCCGTGCATTGAGTTGAGATTCTTTACCCTGTGGTTACGGCTGGGAAATCAGCGGTGCTAACACAATGCATGGGCATACTGCGCCCAGCCGCGCTTTATTGCAAATCTAAAAACTTAGGGCAGGCTACTTTGTTTTTCGCGCGAATCTATCGATTATCCTGTCCAGTTCGGCATCCTTCGGTTTCAGTTCGTAGTTAACGTGCACGATGGGCTTGTTCACATTTATTATATGCCTCAGGTTTATAGGTGTCGCGGACACAACCACGTCGCAGTCGGCGTTGTTCACCGTGGCTTCCAGGTCCCGTATCTGTTTCGGGCTGTATCCCACTGCCGGTAGCTCTAGGTTCAGCCTCGGATACCGCTCGAACGCATCTTTTATCGTGCCCACAGCGTATTTCTTGGCACTCACCACTTCCTTCGCTCCGTAGGCTTCTGCCGCCACCTTGCCTGCGCCGAAAAGCATACCCCCATGGGTTATGGTCGGACCATCCTCTATGATTAGGACTCTCTTGCCCTTTATGATCCTCGGGTTGTCAGGCGTAACTACGGAATCCGCATATATGATTGGCGCGCCTTTGTTTATTCGCCTCAGGTTGCCCTGCAGTTCCTCCAGCTGCTCCTTCGTTGCGGAATTTACCTTGTTTATCAGCAGCACGTCAGCCATCCTCGCCGAGGTCTCCCCCGGATAATAAGTGAGCTCGTTTCCAACGCGCAGCGGGTCCGCGACCGTTATCATCAAGTCCGGCTTTATGAACGGGGTATCGTTGTTTCCGCCATCCCATATTATGATATCCGCCTCCTTTTCGGCTGCCCTTAGGATCCTTTCGTAGTCTACGCCCGCAAACACCACGGAGCCGTTCCTGATGTGCGGCTCGTAGTCCTCCCGCTCCTCTATCGTGGTCTTGTAATTGTCCAGGTCCTTAAGGGTCTCGAAGCGCTCGACTGCCTGCTTCTTCAGGTTGCCATAGGGCATCGGATGCCTTATTATCACGGTCCTGACCCCCCGTTCGCGCAGCAGTTTGGCGATGTACCTGCTCGTCTGGCTCTTTCCTGCGCCTGTCCTTACCGCGCACACTGCTATGACGGGCTTGTCTGACTTCAGCATCTCGCGCTCCGGCGCCACCAGCCAGAAGTCCGCACCGCACGCATTGACTAGGCAAGCCTTCTCCATCACCGTATCGTACGGCAGGTCGCTGTACGAGAGTATGCAAATCTCGGCTTTGGCCCTTCTTATAAGGTCTGCCAGTTCGCTCTCGTCGTGTATCTGTATCCCTCCCAGATAGAGCCTGCCGGCTAGTTCCTTCGGGTACGTGCGTTCGGAGATGAAGGGAATCTGCGCAGCAGTGAACGCCACCACTTCATAGGCATCATTGTTCCTGAACAGCATGTTGAAGCAATGGAAGTCCCTCCCAGCGGCCCCGATTATTATGACTCTCTTCCTCTCCATGCGGTCCCGACTTAATACAAGGACATGATCCCTCTATATCTTAACTCTTGCGGAGCCTTTCCAGCGATTGCAACGCGATTCCCGCACGCTTTGCATCTGCTCTCTTTATCCAGGCGCCATTCTGTGATTTCGAATCCGAATCTACCTATGGAAAGCTCGCCGCATTCCGGGCAGTATGTGCTTTCGTACCTGTTCCCGGGCACGTTGCCTATGTAGACGTAGTTCAATCCGCTGCTCTTCGCGATGTCGTAATGGCTCTTGAGGGTATCATAAGGCGTATCCGGAACATCAAGCATTTTATAGTCCGGATGGAACCGGGTGAACTGTACCGGGGTGTCCGGACCCAGCTCTTTACACACCCATTTCATCAGTTCACCGCATGCCTTAGCGGAGTCCCCAACCCCAGGCACCACCAAATCCGTGATCTCGATATGGATTCCTGCCTTCTTAAGCTCCAGAAGCGCTTCTTTTATCGGATCGCTTGACGGGATTGCAGAATATTTCCTGACGAAGCTCTGCTCGCCGCTGCCTTTGAAATCCACAACCACGGCATCTATCTGGCCCTCCATCTCATGGATCGCCTCCGCTGTCATGTACCCGTTTGTCACGAATACGTTGAACATGCCCTTCTCATGGGCGATCTTTGCAGTGTCCAGGGCGTATTCCAGGAATATAGTCGGCTCGTTGTATGTGTAGGCCATTCCCTGCACATCGTTTCCAATTGCCCGCGCGACTGCATCTTCGGGCGAAACCTCCACGCCAAGCCCCCGGTGCTCCTTGGACATCTCCGGGTTCTGGCAGAATGCGCAGTCGAAATTGCAAGAAGGCGTGCCCACCCCGAGAACATAGCTGCCCGGCATGAAGTGGTTAAACGGCTTCTTCTCTATGGGATCTATCTGCATCGCCTCGAGCAGTCCGTAGTTCGCAAGGCAGAGCTTTCCGCGGACGTTCTGCCTCATGAAGCAGAATCCGTGAGAGCCTTCAGGTATTTTGCACCGCCTTGCGCAGGCAGTGCACTCCGCCTTGCTTCCCCCTGCCGGCTTCCA
>CAYNNI010000044.1:0-2977 GCA_964398805.1 Microcaldota archaeon
GCTACCAGCCAGCGTTCGTGCGTATCGCGCCCTTTATCTTTGCCCTGGTGCCCGCGTCTATCTCGGCCATGTTGTGCGCCTTCTTTGCATGCTCAGCTATCTTGTCCATCAACTCCGCTTCGGTGCTCGCCCGCGCTTCAAACCCGCAGTCCATGCCTATGTCCCGGCATGTGAAAGTCTTTGTTGCCATATTCTTACCTGGCAGCGCTATGGAAGCTCGGACATATAAAAGTCATGGCGAGCTTCCCGTCATGGCGGGCATGCCGCGGGCTGGCACAGTTTCGGTGGCCTCCTGAGGGATGCCGCATGCGCAGCGTCACTTTATGAAGGTGGGGATTATGGTCAGGATGCCGAGAAGCGCGATGACCACTCCGAACATCCTGTGGTGTATGTCCTTGTTCATGTGGCTGGTTATTTTAGGGCCGATGCCGGTAGCCACGACCGCGCCTATCGTTAGGAATATCGGCAGGTACACGTTCGTTATCGTGTGCGAAGACAAGTATAGGAAGAGGCTGAAGATCGTGATCGGTATGACCGTGAATATGCTCACGCCTACCGCACGGCGAATGTCCCTGCCCGACACGACCTGGCCGCCCGTGACTACGGGGCCGTATGCCCCTCCGCTGAGCGCCTTGTTGAAGCCTGTTATGAGCCCTATGCCCATTATCTTCTTCCAGGAGAACTTGTATTTCGCGTTGACAACCATCATCATGCCTATCGCAAGGACGAGAAGGCCGATGTACGTGTTAAGATATATCTTGGGCAGGCTGAGCGCGGTAGCGACTCCTATTGCTGCACCTATAAGACCGAGCGCGACTATGACTGCGGCTATCTTGGTGTCCTCGCCCTTCAGGTCGCGGAGGTCCACGTTCTTGTATTTGTGGTGGAACACCGTGGCGAAGCTGCATGCTATCCCCTGGGATATTAGTATGGACGGCGTTGCCAGCTTTGTGGCAAAGCCGAACAGTATGAGCAAGGGAGTACCCACGGTGCCATAGCCTCCGCCCATCGTCGAATCTACCATCGCGAGCATGAAGCCCATCACCATGAATCCGACCATCCACGGAGAGAACACGTTCGTGGAAGCGAAATACGCCAGCAGCGCCGCGCCGAGCAGGGCGAACACCGCGAATACAGCAGCGCCTAAGTTGAACTTCATCACTGATTATACATAATTAACAGGGTATAAAAGGCTTGCCCTCTTCCGATTGCATGGAACGCTTAAAATCCTTTGATTCCAAGCAGATGGTGTGGTATAGTGAAGGTCAACCAGGCAAGGGTGAGGTCCGGAAAGATATTCGTCAACCTGGCGTACGGCGACCTCTCCAGGCCGGCTAATGCAATAGTCCTCGCATACGGAATGCCGGGGGGAGGGCCTGCAGATCCGAAAGACCAATTCGTAATCAGGTTCGTGAAGCAGGGATACATCGTAGCAATACCGGAGTACATAGGCTCGTTCGACAGCTACGGCCGCTCTACCATCGGGAACAGCGTCGACTCGATACTTGAGGCTATACAGCTTCTCAGGAGAGGCAAGGCGAATGAACTCTGGGGCATGACGGAACTGCGATGGAAGACGAAGGAGATAACCCTCATAGGCGGAAGCTTCGGCGCAAGCGTGGTCTTGGTTGCGGGCGCAAAGTCCAAGGCGGTCAAGAAGATCGTCGCGCTTGCGACAAGAGCAGACTACAGGCAGAGCGGCTTCGACTCGCTCGAGGAGAACGTCATGGACGATTACTACGTGCTGAAAAGGGCGTACCCGTTCACTTGGAGATTCTCCTCGAAGAAAGCATGGGTCGATTTCAGCAAGGGCAGGATAGACCTGAACGCGGTGGACTACGCAAGCACGCTGAAGAATAAGGATGTGCTCCTTCTGCACGGCATGAAGGACAAGGTGATAAACTCCGGCAGGTCAAAGCAGCTGTACGAGCGCATACGCGGGGGAAGAGGGAAAACGAGGCTGGTCCTGTTGAAGAACGAGGGCCACATCGGCCTGCGCATACTAAGAAAGCCGAGGATATTCTGGCAGGTAATGAGGTTCGTCCGATGAGAATGGGCTGCAGTGCCTTCGCGAAAAGCCCGCTTATGAAAAGCGCCGCTGTGGTCCTCTTTTCTGCGTTTGCGGTTGTTGCGGCGCTTTACATGCACTGGGCACAGGTGGCGCCCGGATCCGGACGTACCCAGTTGCCGGCGACCGTAAGGATACAGATAAGCGGCGCCTCGGGGGCGCATGACTTCAACGTATTCTACGCGGCGTCAGGAGCGCAGCAGGTTAAGGGACTTATGAACTATACGTTCGGCTGCGAGATTGGCGACGCCAACTGCGTAGTCGGAGAGCTGTTCGATTTCGGCAGCGAGCTCAATTCTAGCGTGGAATCCGCACCGCAATGCTTCTGGATGAAGAACACGCCGGAGCCGCTGACGCAGGCGTGGATCGCGAAGAACGGCGTTGTCCTTGAGGTGTACAGCGCGACGCCGGAAAGCACAGCATCGGTATGCCATGAAGGCTATTATGTGCTCGAGCTGGGCGCAAGGTACGGAATCGGCATAGTCGCAGGAGACCACGTTTCTGTCATCGGAGCCACCTGACCCTGTCGGTCCCCACTTTTCCATGGCAACGTAGATCGTAAAGAGTTCCCAAAAACTGCGTGTCTGTTTGCCATAGTTTCTGCGAAAGGTTTCGCAAGAGATAGTCGTGAGTTTCGTCTTCCGCTGATGAAGCCCACACCGTTTACGGGTAGGAGGATGTCACGAAATGCAACAAAAAACTTTACTTGCTGTAATCGCGGTCTTAGTTATAGCTGTAATAGGTTTAATCATCCTGTTCGTTCTTCCCAGAGGTCCTTCTAATTTCAGAATCACTTTCCAATCAATTTTAGCGATAAACTCGGCTTGGTTCAAAAAACGTAAACTTCAATCTATCTCCCTGATGTGCTTTGACATTACCGTAGAGAACTTCTTCATCGAAGAGCAACCC
>CAYNNI010000045.1:0-8215 GCA_964398805.1 Microcaldota archaeon
CCTTCGGCGTTGTCTTATCCCGAAATAAGGTCCTCTCGTCAAGACAGACAGGTGCCCTCAGAGACAAACAGATTATGAGGACGCTGAATCTGAGAAAAATACGTTGGATCGTGAGGGAGATGGAGAAAGAAGAACTATCCGCATATCAGATTGCGAAACGTCAAGGCATAACCCCGAGGCACGTTCGAAGACTGTATGGAAAATATGGCGGCCTGGAACGCCATAAGTTGAATGAGACAGTCTGTCTGAAACATTGTGGAAGAAAACAGAAACCTGCTACCGACTTCGAGATAAACGCAGTATTGGAAACGAAAAGGCAGACTGGTCTGGGTGCAACGAACATCGAGAAAATACTGTCTGGGAGGAACATAAGAATCCCGCACAACAGGATACATCGAATACTACTTGAACACCATCTTGCGCGGCGGTGGCGCTCCTCTACTTTCAATTCATTTAGCTGGGAGCCATAAGGCGTAAAAGCCGCGCGCCATGGCTACGGGTTCAATATAAGAGAAGAAGAGCTTCAGCGACTGACAGATTTCAAGTGCCTAAAATGCAAAAGCAGTTAAAAATCTCAGAACTTTCTGTTTTGAGACCTTTATGTTTCAAGTGCTTTCTGTTGATTCTAGGATAAGATTTATTCACTGCTGTACCTTATCTGAAATTTCTTCTTCAGTATATATGTGCCCGCTTCTAATATATAAGGCTTCCGGTTGGCATGCGGCGGCGCGCGACGCGGCTAATTCCGCTGCCGCATACCGTGCTCGGCCACGTGGTTCGAGTATATCTTGCTGTGCGGCGCGATCTGCCCGCATGTGATGCGCGAGGCGTGGAACCAGCCCGCTATCCTGCTTTCCGCGATGATCCCGTCCGCGTGCACCGCGACGCTTGCCGTGATGTCCCTTGCGCGGATGTTGTGCGCGCTCATGCCCCGCACGCGTATGTCCATGGCGGAGACATTGCCGAAGACCACCAGGTCGTGTCTTGCGCCGTTCTCGCAGACGATGTCGCCAGCGACCTCAAGATCGCCCTCGTAAGCAGCGTCGGCCTTGAGCAGAAGGTCGCCGCTTATGCGCGTTACCTTGCGCGGCGAATAAGCCCCCGGACTGCCCGTGTGTGCTCAGCGCCTGTGTCGCCCATGCTTCCCTTGGTCGTAATTCAAAAAGACATTGCGCAGGCAACTAAGATGTGCCCAGAGGAGCTGCTGAGAGAAGAGTCGGCGGGCGCACAGCTTCTGAAGGACTTGGATGGCGCAATCTCCAGAAACGGCTCCGCGCTGCTGGCATCGGCCCGCATAAACGACACCATAAGGAAGGCGTGGCGCGACCTCTTTGACCCTCGGGTAGAGAATCTCGCCGACCGGAACTACGAGGCATTAAGGCTTGCATTCACACGGCTCGGCGACATTTCGGCGCGGGAAACGGAAGCGCACGAAGGCCTGCCTTCCCATGGCAAATGCGCCATACGCACATTCAGGGAGTTCGTCAGCGGGGAGCCCCTCGGCACCAGGGAGCGCCAGCCTTATCTGTTCTTCTCCGGGCCGTTCAGCGGCAACGGCAGCTTCATGTCGATGCTGATGAACAGGGAGGAGAGCTACTTCGTGGTCGCGGTGATGAGCAACGGCTTCTTCTTCGGCGCAAGGACCGAGGCGGTGCTGAGGCAGGGCGGCAAGTCCGCGGGATTCGCGCTCGTTGGGTATACCTCGGGCATGTACCCGCATGCGGACCACCAGCATGCATTCTGCGACGGAAGCACTATGGAGGGCAGCGTGTTCGTCGCGTGGCGCGACGCGGAGCTGATAGACAGGAATATGGACAAGCCTGTGCTCATAGTGGACGACACGATAGCCGGGGGAGACACCGTTGCGTGCGTCGAGATGCTGCTGCGCGCGCACGGGGCAATGGAGATATACAAGATGGCAGACACCAGCAAGTTCGCGGAAAGGAGCAGCATCCTCTACCTCTGAGCGCCGCAGTGGATGAACCCGGCATGCGATCCCGATGCGGGACGGGTTGTCAGTCGCGCCCGCTTATCTCCAGCAGCGGACCGTCCCTAGGAGCGTCTGTTGGGCGCAGCTTGGCGCACACGTAGGTGTTGCCCAGGATGCCGCCCTCGCCGGCTTCCGCGGGAAGCGCGGTGCCGAGCACGACGTAGCCTTTCTTGAAGAGATTCCAGAACTGCTCGACAACGGGCGCGTACAGCGCCCACTCCCCGAAGCCGCGCGAGGCGAGATGCGGAAGCACGCCGAAGTATTCCGCATAGAGCGCTGCGACGTAGGACATCGCCATCGCGGCCCTTTCTACTGCCTGAGTTTCGGTGAGCAGCACTATCCTGTCCACAGGCATCTCCACGAGCTCCTTAACCAGCGCGATGTCAAGCTCTGGCCTGAACTCCGCCTCGGCCTTGGCCCTTGCGACGCTCGGGTTGTTGTCCGCCGCTGCCTTCAGCACTGCGCAGTCGACTTCGAACGCCACGTTCCTCAGCCCGGCCCGGTATGCGGCGTCGGACGCTGCGCGGAACGCGCGCATCTCCACGAGGCCGGTCTCTATCGCAGGAGCTGCCTTCTTCGCGGCGCTTCCCCTAAGAAGCGCGTCGGCCTGCGAGAGCACGTCGCGCGTGCCATTCCGGAGAGCTTCCGACGCGATCATGGCTCCTGCAAGCGTGCGCCCGTAGAAGCCGCGCACTTCCTTCTCGGGCTCGAGGTCAGGATCTGCGATGTTGACCTCGCGAATGTCATGACGCAGGAAACGCCACAGCCACTGCTGCTGGTCCTGCGGCAGCACAGATATCGTCCCTGAAAGGCTTGTGTTTCGCCGCATGCATCCACCCAATGTTTTGTGTGCATCGGTCGCATCTTATTTAAGGCTGTTGTTCGGCTCCGCTGCGTGCGTGCGCGGACAGCACCAAATGTTTTAATAACCCTCGTTGATTAGTAGGTTTGTCGGAGCGTAAAAGGCGGGGGCGTGGACATTTTCTCGATGTCACAGAGGAGGCAGGACCTTGATAGGATAGCGCGCATAATGAACGTGCTCGTCAAGTACCAGGCTGGTCGGTTCGCGGACAGGGTGCGCCTGAAGGAGAAGCTGCCGATACGCCTGCTGAAGAAGAAGCCGCAGCAGGAGATAGTGCGGCTCACCCCGCAGGAGCGCCTCAGGATGGTGCTGGAGGAGCTGGGGCCGACTTTCGTGAAGTTCGGGCAGCTGCTCAGCACGCGCAGCGACATAATCGGCACTGCCTACGCTGCCGAGCTCGCGAAGCTGCAGGACAAGATGAAGCCGTTCCCTGTAGAGCAGGCAAGGCTCATCATCACGGAGGAGCTGGGAAAGACCATCAACGAGCTGTTCGTGAGCTTCGAGGCGGCGCCGCTCGCGTCCGCATCGATAGGCCAGGTCCACAGGGCGCTGCTCAAGGACGGCAAGCATGTAGTGGTCAAGGTGCAGAGGCCGGGGATAGAGGACACTATCAAGGAGGACCTGCGGCTCATGCACTACCTTGCAGCGCTCGCTGCGAAGCACATACCCGAGGCGCGGCAGTACGACCCTGTGTACCTCGTGGACGAGTTCGAGCGCTCCATCCTGAAGGAGCTCGACTTCTTCAGGGAGAGCAAGAGCGCGGAGCGCCTCAAGAAGAACTTCAAGGGCGATTCCAGCATTTACATTCCAGAGGTCTACGGGGGCATGTGCACGAAGCGTGTCCTGGTCATGGAGGAGATAAAGGGCGCGAAGCTCTCGGACATAATAGCAGCAGGCACCGACAGGAGGTACAACCGCGCGCTGATTGCGCGCAGGTGCGCGACCGCGTTCTTCAAGATGGTGCTCGTAGACGGCTTCTACCATGCGGACCTGCACCCCGGCAACATCATGATCCTGAAGGGCAACGTCATCTGCCTGCTGGACTTCGGCAGGGTGGGCACGATAGACAAGGAGATGGCCGAACGCCTCCTGATGCTCGCGCTTTACGCTGTCGAGGGCGACGTCAACGGCCTGGTGTCGCACATGGTGCGCACCGGCATGGTGACCGAGGGCTCGAAGATGGGCGCGTTCAAGGCCGACGTCTCCGACGTGCTGGACGAGTACTACAGCACGCGCATAGTCGACGTGAAGATGGGCCACATGCTCTCGGACCTCACGACCGTGCTGGGCAAGTACGAGTTCAACAGGCCCAGGGAGATAGCAGAGCTCACGCGCTCGCTGCTCATACTGGAGGGCATGGGCACGCAGCTCAACCCCGCGTTCAACATAGCGGAGGAGTTCGAGCCGTATGCGAAGAAGCTGCTTCCGAGCGGCTGGGGCGCAAGGAGGCTGGCGGAGATAGTGAAGAACGATATACTCGACCTTGAGTACATAGCCCAGGTGTTCCCCGCTGCGCTGAGGAGCTTCGTGAGGAAGATAGAGGAGGGCAAGATCAGGATAGAGCTTGCGCACAAGGACCTTGACGTCTTCACCGACGACCTCGACAGGATAAGCGACAAGCTCTCTGTGGCGCTCATCATGGCGGCGCTGATCGTGGGCTCGTCAGTGGTAATCAACACGAGCAGGATGCTGGGCCTGTTCGGCTTCGTCGCGAGCGGCGTGCTCGGTCTCTGGCTCGCTCTCAAGATATTCCTCGAGGACGTGGAGGAGAGGCACAAGTTACTTGATTGACGGTCATTGGTGAAAACATGGACAAGATGGTGAAGAAAAGTATCGAATTCGGCGTGGGCGTCGCAAGCATAACAGCATCGGCGCTGGCTGACGCTGTCAGCAAGCTGGAGAAGAAGGGCAAGATAAGCCCGAAGGAGGGCGAGAGGATGGTGCGCGAGGCCGCGAAAAGGTACCAGGCGCAGAGCGTGAAGTACGCGAAGGAGGTGCGTGCGCAGATAGACGGCATGGTGAAGAGCGCGCCGTTCGCCACGAGGAGGGAGATAGAGGAGCTCAGCGCGAAGATAGACGCTGTGATAAAGCAGGTAAACAAGACGGGCAAGGCGAGCAAGCCGAGCAGGCGCAGGAAGTAGCTGCACTGGCCGCAGGCAGACCGTGACCGCAATGGCCGCGAGGAGCGCCGGGAAGGGCAGCGCAGGGCAAGGCAGCAGGAAAGCGCTGATCGCAGTGGTTGCAGCAGCGGCGCTGATAGGCATTGCGGCGTACGCCTACGTGCTGTACGGAAGCCTCCCGGCCGCGCTCGCGTCGACGCTCTCGTCCGGCAGGCAGCCCAACTCGACAGCTCTTCAGGGCATGCTGCTGCAGAAGATCGACTCCGCAAAGACCTTCTCGGTGGGCTACAGCGGCCAGATAACGATCAACAGGGACCCGCCCATAGGCTTCTCGTTCGCCAAGTACTACAACGACACCCGCATATCCTTCTTCTTCGAGGACATGCCCACCTTCGGGAACCTCAGCGCGGTGGTGATATCGAGGAACTTCGGCGAGAATGGCACCCTGTGCATCAGGGCTGATCCGGGCTCTGCGCTTGCAATAAGGAACGGCAGCAGCGCAGGGAACGGCTACAGCTGCTTGCAGACCGGCAGCTCTGGCGCGGGGGCGCAGCTGTTCGGCATCGCGGACAGGCTGGTGAACGTATCCAGCCTGAGCGGCATCTCCACGCATTCCTACGGCGTGACGCTGTACGGCGGCCAGCCCTGCTACTCCGTGTCTGGCAGCGGAACGATAATGGTCAACAGCACGCTTGTGGATGTGAAGTCGTCGGCGCAGGCGCCGGTCAGCGTCGGCTTCAGCGCGTGCTTCTCGGCGCAGTACAACATACCGCTGACCATCGACGCGAACCTGACCGCCGGGAACGGCAGCAGCATAAGGATACTGCTCAACGAGTCGACGATAGGAGAGGCGGCATCAGCCGAGGAAGTGGACGCGCTGCCTTGAGGCGCTAGTTCCATTCGGCGTTCTTACTCAGCTGCGAGCTGAGGCGCGCTGCATCGCTGGTGATGTGCTCTGTGGCCCTGGCGTGCTGCTCTGCAACCAGGACACCAAGCGCCTTTATCGCCTCGTTGTAGCCTCCGGCGCTGGCGTAGCTGTAAGCGGTAAGAGCGAGCACGTGCGTCGTCATCGCCTCGCGCAGTATGCCTGCCATCTTCCCGACCAGGTAGCCGCCTGATGCGACCCATGCAGCCTTGTCATCCACAGCTGCGAATGCCTTCCCGAGAGAATCGCTCGTCCTCTCGAAGCCGAGCCTGGCCTTTCGCGCGCCGCCGAGCCACTCGCCGAAGCCGTCGAGCGCGTCCTCAAGACCGATTGAGTGCAGCATCGCAGTCGTCTTGTCGACATACTCGAGAGTAGCGTCCACTATGCGGTTGCATACGTTCTTGATGTCAGCGTACGTGCCCTGCTTGCCCCGCTCGAAGTCTGGAATGAAAGAGTTGAGTTTCCAGAGCGACGCGGCATATGACACGAGGTCCTTGCCCAGAGCGAAGTTCAGCGCAGCGGAATCCATCCAGGCCCTGTCTTTTCCTATCCCGGATTGCATGGCGCGGTCCTCCTCGAACTGCCTCTCGAAGCCCCTGATGGTCTCGGGCCTTGCCCCGTTGCTCTTCAGCACCTTGAGTATCAGCGCATCCCTCTCGATGATGTCCGAGAAGAGGGAGGTGCGGATCCTTTGTATGCCCGCGCCGAAAACCTGGAACTGCTGCTGGTTCTTGTTTGGATGGTTGTTTACAGGCATCCGACCACGATGATTACATACATAGGCATACTGAATAGATATGTCTAGGGGATATTTAAGCGCTCGTTTTGGAGCAGTTTGATTACGATTTCCTGTGGGATTGTAAAGGCCCGCAGACGGGGCTCCGCACTCTGCGCCGCCGGGAGATCCTACAGTATTTAGTGTATTGGGGCATACTTATAGGTCGTAGCGGGTTACGTCGGAAAACGAACCCGGCGCTGTTACGCGGAACAGCTATATAACTTCACTAAGAAGGTAAAGGCGGGGTAAGGAAGTGATAGTGCGGAGAAGGAGCGGGAGGCGCGAGCCTTTCGTGAAGGAGAAGATAGTCGTAGCCGTGATGAAGTCCGGCGGCAAGCCAGAAACAGCAAGGGCAATCGCGCATGACGTGGAGAGCGCGCTTACGAGCGATGTCGTAGTGACGACGGAGCGGGTCAGGGGCGAGGTCCTCAGGAGGCTGAGGCAGAAGGATGCGCGCGCATACAGGTCGTGGATAGCTTACGACAAGAAGAGCAAGCGCAGATCCTGAGCGCGCAGCGGAATACCGCTTTAGTGATGCCATGGAGAAAATCACAAAGGTAGCGGATGTGCCCAAGGGCGGCATGAGGGGCTTCGTCGTGAACGGCAAGAAGATCCTCGTCGCGGAGAGCGGCGGGAAGTTCTACGCGATCGCGTCTGCGTGCACGCACATGCACGGCCCGCTTGAGAAGGGCATGCTGGAGGGAAGCGTTGTCACGTGCCCGTGGCACGGCTCCCAGTTCGACGTCACCTCAGGCAAGGTCGTGCGCGGTCCCGCGACGAAGGACGAGGAGAGGATAGAGCTCACGGTGGAGAATGGCGATATATTGGTGAACGCATGAAAGGATTTGTAACCGCACTCGAGGACGAGACCAGGAAGAACGCGGACTTCCGCAGGGTGCTCTACACCGCGAAGCACAGCCAGCTCGTGCTGATGAGCCTGAATCCGGGGGAGGAGATAGGCGAAGAGGTGCACGACGGCGTGGCGCAGTTCTTCAGGTTCGAGACCGGGGAGGGCAAGGTCGTCATCGACGGCGTTGAGCATCAGGTAAATGACGGAGACTGCGCCATAGTGCCTGCAGACGCAAGGCACAACGTGGTCAACACCTCTGCGAGCGTGGCGCTGAAGCTCTACACGATATACTCGCCGCCGGAGCATATGGACGGCGTGGTCAGGCGCACGAAGGCCGAGGCCATGGCGAGCGAGGAGCACTTCGACGGCAGGAGCACAGAATAGGCGCACGGCAAGCCCTAAATACCTGATGCAACACAAGCAACTGCAATGGTTTTCCTATGGGAGCAGCGAGGAAGAAAAAGTCGTTCGTGGATTCTCAGCACATCGAAAAAGCGCTGGGGCGCGCCGGGTTGAGCGGAGATCTCGCCGCGCTGATAAGGCAGGATTATGTGACACACTCCCACCCCTGAAGGGTGTGGGCTTCTTGGTTCAACGACGGAACTTCTTTTTGTCCGTTTCCTCAAGCGTTACTTCCTGCGTGCCCCGCAGTAGTTCTTGCGAACATAGTTGTTTTAGCGTGACCAATAT
>CAYNNI010000046.1:0-6331 GCA_964398805.1 Microcaldota archaeon
TGTTTAAGACTGCTCGCGGACAGTTCTTACCTGCATGGCTAGCGATGAATACCGTCAGACCTTTGTTGGCATGCAGTACACCTTTTGCTCTCATATTTTCACCTTTCCCGAATAGGATTCTATACAAAGCCTTAAATTCTCTTCCTTGGAGTTTCACGATTAACGTATATGTGCCGGAATTCCTTTATAGGACTGCGGGAGGGAGAGCATCGTATAAAGTATACTGTGGAAATCGCAATACAGAAATTAGGGTACTTAAGCTTCTTGATAATGGTAAAGTTTGTAGACAAGAAACCATTATAGCTTCCTGACAAATCGACAGCGTGTGAGGTAGGCCTCGTCACAAAACGAAAAAGTAACCTACTGTCGTAGACGACAAGATAAGAAAAGTTCGATATATTTGAAATGAAATTAGTGCTATGAATCCAAATGTCAGGATCCTAAAGAAACCATTAGGAAAGGAGCTAAAGTCTGTCTTCGATTCCGAACCCATGGCGTATACATTCCATCAAGATGGAAGACACTGAGAGCACTGCGCGTCTATCAGTTATTTAGTTTACCTAATCAAAAAGGATTTCTACAGAGCCGAAAATCAAAGAATTACGTATTTTGGGGTTATCGTGAGTCTCAAGCCTCACCATGCACCTGCCAGAAAGAAATTCTGAGCATAGACCTTGCGTTGTCGACGTACTCCTGCATCTTTCTAAGCTTATACTGCCCCTCAAGTTCATCGCACACAGACTTCCTGACTCTTCCCTTGGCTGCCTCCGGAAGAACCTCATCCCCACGCGGGGCTCTCATGCCCTCCACACACGCCACACATTTCTGCTTGTTTTTCGCCAAACCACCTAACCCTTCTTGTTCAGGTAGTAGAATCCGTATTCGTAGTTGGACGGCGCGTATGTCGCCGTGGCAATCGGGGTCATATCAAAGCTCTGGTTAACGTAAGTGCAGAGGTTCTTGGGCGTGTGGCACCAGTAGCCGTAGTCTAGCACGGTGCAGCCGTACTCCGACGAGAGCCGGTTGTACTGCGTAGTGTTGTAGAGATAGCTCAGCTGTATCGCCGCCCTGCCGTTGATGTTGAACAGCGATGGGTCGTAGGTGTAGACAAGGCAAGAGGATGGTATGCTGCCGCTTGCATTGTACACGAATCCCTCGTAGAAACGGGCGTCGCCCGCCTGCATGACCTGCGCGGGCGATATGGAAAGCATCGGGGAAAGCTGCACTATGGGGAATGCAAGCACACCGATCGCGACGGCCATTGCCACGTAATCTGCCAGCCTGGCAGTCCCCTCTTTCTTGGCGGGCACGATAAACTCAATCACATACGCCACTGCGACTCCGCCCAGTATGCTTGGCTGCGCCACAAGGCTGAGCATGAACCGCCAGTCCACGCCGTATATGACGCTGCCGGCGTAGAACGCAGTGTACAGCACGAAGAAAGCGAGGAACCAGATTGTCATCGCAACAACCTCGCGCCGCCTTCGCCGCATCAGAAGAAGCGCCGCGCCGAGCAGCGCCAGCGCCGTGAAGAGCACAGGCTGCATTATGTACTGCTTGCTGTACGCGTTGAACCAGAAGTTCACGTTCGAACAAACATTGACCTTGAAATTCTGCAGATTCTCAATTCCGGTGACGGGCACTCCGGTGAAATTCTTGCTGCACGTGTTCTGCATCTGGCCCACCGCGCCGAAGTCCCCGTAGCTGTACTCATACGCCGCGTACGTTATTGACGGAGCAAGCGCAACCACGAACACGAGCAGCGCAATAAGCACATCAGTGTCAAGGAGGTGCTTAGCCGCAAGGCCGAAGGCATCTTTGATCTCTGCCAGCACACCCTTCCCACCGAGAAGCAGGTATATGGCCGCGAACACCGGGAGATAAAGGAGCGCATTGACCCTCATGTAGCTCAGGAGCGCGAAGGACATCAGCATGTTCGACATGCTCCACAGCCTCTTCCCGCGCACGAACACCAGCAGGAAGAACAGCGCGACAAGCGAGTAGGCGAGCAGCGCCATGTCCGAGTTCGTGGGCATGGCCCAAACGAGCACAGCCGGGGAAAGCGCCATCAGCACCTCGGCGAACGCCGCGGCCTTGGCGTTCCTGAACATCAGCAGCGTGACGAAGAACGTCATAAACACCGCCATCGCGGCCAGGAGCAGCTCCGCGCCATAGGCGGCATAGCGCTGCACGCCGAAGATTAGGAATGCTATCACGAAGTTGAACGATAGCCCTATCGGCTCGTGGAATATCTCCCCAATGAAGCAGTTGACCGGAGTGCCGTAGTCGCACATCGCTGCCTGGCCCGTGTGTATCAGCTGCTGCGCCATTCCTTGGTAGATTGTATCGTCGAAGAAGAGCAGCTGCGTCGGCTTGACGAGGTAGAGCTCTACCGCGAGAAACGCGACCACTATCGCGACTGAGGCCGCAAGATGGCGCTTCCTGAGTCCGGCACCCTTCAGGGTCTGCACAATGCGATTTCTGTCATAGACGATTCCGATAATGAGGCCAACGAACGCAATCAGTATCCCCGCAGTAAGGCCGTATTCCGTTAGCGCCACAGGCATTCATGCACCGTTCTTATTCGTGACGAACAGGCCGTTCATGAACATGTACTTCGTCCTGGTCTTCTTCATGGTCTCTATCGCATCGGCGGGGCTCATCACGATGGGCATGCCGTGTATGTTGAAGCTCGTGTTGAGCACTATGCCGTATCCCGTCCGCTTCCTCATGTTCCGGAGCAGGTCACGGTATGCCGGGTTCTCCTTGCCCACCATGTGCGGCCTCGCGGAGCCGTCTATGTGCATCACAGACCGCGTCTTGTCGCGCGCTTCCTTCTTCACGAAGTACGCCATCGTCATGAACTTGTCGTAGCCCTTGCTGTCAAACTCGAGCATGCGCTCAGCTTCCTCCTCCAGCATCGACGGCGCGAAAGGCTGGTACCACTCGCGCCTCTTCACCGAGAGGTTGAGCAGCTCCTTGACCTCCTCGGAGCCGCTGGGCGCGAGTATGCTCCTGTTCCCAAGGGCGCGCGGCCCGTACTCCATGCGGCCCTGGAACCAGAAGACGTAGTTGCCCGCGCTTATGAGCTCGCTCGCATGCGAAGCCTGCTCCTCCGCGCTCTCGCGCTGGTAGCTGAGCTCGGGCTCGCCCCTGAGCGCATGCTCGGTCTGCGCCTCGTTGTACTCGCTGCCTAGATAGGCGCCAAAGTCGTGGCTCGTGTTGCCGGTAAGAAGGTAGTTGGTGTAAAGCGCGGCTCCCAGCGCCATGCCGCCGTCGCCCATGTGCGGGAACACGTGCCAGCGCCTGACCTTCTCGAGCGTCCTCATCTTCATGTTCGCCTTTACGTTGGAGAAGAGACCGCCCGCCAGCGTTATGTCTCCGATGCCGTAGTGCTCCGCGACATTGCCCACGAACTTCGTGAGCGCGTTTTCCAGCAGCTGCTGCGCCATGTACGAGAACTGCTCGCGCGGCATCTGCCAGGCTATCCGCTGCAGCATGGAGAACTGCCTTGCCGCGCCGTACTTCGCATGCATCGCCGTGCCGGTGACCTTAAAGAAGTCCTTTAGCTTGTTGTCCCCGTAGGGAAACGGATAGGAGTAGTCCGCCATCGCCATGACCTTGCCCTCGTCCTCGAGCTCGCGCATGCCCACGATGTTCGTGACCTGCTCGTACAATATCCCCAGCGAGTGCCTTGCGGGTATCGCCAAGTGCCTCTCCAGCTTCCCGTTCTCGAGCGTGCCCACGCTGCCCGAGAGACCGTCGCCAAGGCCGTCAAGCGTTATCACAAGGGACTTCCTGAACGGCGCAGTGAATGCCGCGCTCGCCGCATGCGCGGTGTGGTGCTCCACGACGTGTATCTCGGGGTCCGCGAAGCCCATGCCGCGCAGCCTTCTCGTGACTATGCTCCTGCTTATGCCGTTGCACAGAGGAAGCACTCCGATTGTTGTAAGCCTGTACTTGAGGTTGTGCCTTGCGTTCTCAAAGGACGGCTTTGGGATCTTCCTGCGCCGGAACTGGTAGTAGTGCTCCTTCATTCCCGGAAACACGCGCTCGAGAGTCTTCGTGAACTCCGTTGTCGAGAACGCTACATGCTCCACGTCCGCGGGCTTTATCTCCGCACAGGCAAGCGCGGCGTTTATCGAGTTGTAGGGGAAGTTTATCTCGAGCTTGCGCTTCGTGAAGCGCTCCTCGTTCGCGGCGAAGACTATCTCGTTGTCGCGCAGCAGCGCGGCGCCTGCGTCATGCCCATCCCATACGCCTAAGATGTACATATTCCCACAGCGAATGCGTGTGAATGCTCCTCGGAAAAGAGGAATAAAAACCTAACCCTGCGCAGTGCTGCGCCTTTCCAGTATCTCCTCCGTTATCCTCTTGGCGAAGTCCTCCAGCTTGACGCCGTGCTCCTGCTTCCCCGACAGGCTGCGTATCGTCACTGCCTTCGCGTCCTGCTCCTTCTTGCCGAGTATGAGCATGTACGGCACCTTCTGCATCTGCGCCTCCCGTATCTTGTAGTCAAGGGTCTTGTCTGAGCTGTCCAGCGCGACCCTGACTTTCCTCTTGCGCAGCTCGTCGTACACTTCCTTCGCGTAATCGTTAGTCTGCTCTGATATCGCTATCACGCTTGCCTGCACCGGCGAAAGCCACGCCGGAAGCTTCCCCTGGTAGTGCTCGACCAGCACGCCGATGAATCTCTCGAGCGAGCCGATTATCGTCCTGTGTATGATCACGGGCATTACCGCCTCGCCATTCTCGCCGACGTAGCTCAGGTTGAACCTCTGCGGCTGCTGGTAGTCGAGCTGTATCGTTATGCACTGCCACTCCCTGCCCGACGCATCGAGCACATGGCCGTCTATCTTCGGCCCGTAGAAGGCGCCGTCCTTGTCCTTTATGCCGTAGTCTATCTTGTTCCTCTCAAGGGCCTTCCTGAGGTAGCCCGTCGCCTTCTCCCAGAGCTTCTCGTCGCCGAGATGCACCTCCGGCATGGTCGATAGGTAGAACTTGTACTTCATCTCGAAGATCGCATAGATCTCCTTCGAAAGCCTTATGATGTCCGTGATCTCGTCCTCTATCTGGTCCTCCCGTGCGAATATGTGCGCGTCGTCCTGCGTGAACTGCCTTGCCCTGAACAGTCCAGTGAGCGCGCCGCTGACCTCATTCCTGTGTATCATGTCGAACTCCGCAAGCCTTACCGGCAGTTCGCGGTAGCTGCGGGTCCTTGCCTTGTACACGAGTATCGCGTTGGGGCAGCCCATTGCACGCAGGCCGAGCTGCTCGCTGTCCGCGTCGAAGATAAACATCTCGTTCTTGTACTTCTCTATGTGACCGCTCACGTGCCACAGCGCGACGTTAGCAAGCACGGGAGTGCATATCTCCTCGTAGCCATACTCCTCGAGCTTCCCGCGCAGTAGCCGCACAAGCTCCTTGTATATCGTGAAGCCCTTGTTGTGCCAGTAGACCATGCCAGGCGACACTTCCTGGAAGCTGTACAGGTCGAGCTTCTCCCCGATGGTCCTGTGGTCCGTGTCCGGCAGTCCCGACCAGTCGCTCTTCCTCACTATGGAGGTGTTGACCTCTGCCGGCTTTTCCCTCTTGAGAATCTTCTTCGCCCCCTCCTTGCCGTAGCTCCTCGACTGTTCCGCAAGCGGGTGCCCCTTTATCGCAAGCGTGAGCCTCTTGTTCCAGCCGAAGGGCGCCTTCTTGACCTCGAAGCTCTTCGCGGCCTTCTCCGCGAGGTAGTCCACGATCTTCATCGCGTTCTTGGGCTCCGCGAGGTCGCTGCTGAGGTGCGCGAACGGGTATATCACAAGCCTCTTCCGCTTGAGCTGCGCCATCGTCTTGGAAACATCGTCCAGGGCCCTGTCCGCCATGCTGTCCTCGTCTCCCCTTTCCACGCTGACGAGCAGCGCCAGCGCGTCGTCTATAGTTGCCTTCTTCTCGCTGCTTTCCTCGTAGACGCTCGCTTCTGGCTTGACCAGCTCGTAGCTTATGCTGTCGCAATCAAGCTGTAGAATCCTCACGCATATAACTTGCAGGAATAGCTATATATGCGTTGGGCTGTTTTGTGAAATATCCGCCGTAGTGTCCTTATATCATGGCGCCATCACGCCGCCGTCGGGGCCGAATGGGAAGGTCTAAGAACGTTCCGCCTCGATATGCACAAGGCATATATATAACCCAAGACGAAAATCATTTAACAATGTGAGCGGGAAATCCCACATGCTTTAGCGGTGGGATGAAAGCGAACTGCTGTAATGCCGATAGATATACATAACACTGTGTCCACATATTACCATGCCAAAAGGATATAACGCTTCAGAAACAAGTGTCC
>CAYNNI010000047.1:0-3387 GCA_964398805.1 Microcaldota archaeon
GCGTACATCAACCTCGGCGGCGTGTGCACCGGGCAGCTTCCGCAGTACGTCGCAAGCTTTGACGGACTGAGTAGCTACAGTAATACCCCCTTAATGGTATAAACTTGCTTAGTAATGGCTTTGATGGCGGCAGTAGCTTCAATTTTGGCTTATCATATGGCGCGGGAGGAACCTATTTTTTTCAGTTGGGCAAATCCGGTAAATACAGCGTACCATCAACAGCAGTAGCCAACAACGTGTGGTATCAGTATGCCTTGGTAGTGAGTGGAAGCTGCTTACTACTTTGTAAATGGCGCCGCGGTAGATACACTGCCGTACAGTGGCGGTGGGGATAGCGGCGTAGGCATACTCATCGGTGCAAGGCCAAATCCAGGCGCGATAATTCAGTTCTGAAACGGGCAAATAGCAAACGCGCAGGTCTACAACACGACACTCTCCACAACCGAGATACAGGGTCTTTACGCGGAAGGAATAGGCGGAGCCCCAACACTTCTGCAGAACCTCGCGGGATGGTGGCCCCGAACGGCGATGTCAAAGACTATTCGGGCAATAATAACAACGGCGCTCCCACTAATATAGTCCACACTGGCAGTTGGAGCGGCGGGTACGCGCCGCACTGAGCGACGGCCTCCGATTAGCTCTGCTTACCGATAAGAAAGATTTCCAGTAATCCTACTTCGACAACAGCAATAATAAGCTTTGTTGAGCACTACGGAAACAGCACAGGCGAAGATATCATGCGCGCAAAAGCGAGGAGGAAGGCCCCTCGCGCAGGGAAGGCCCGGCATGCCGCCAGGAAGAGGGCGCGGACGGCATATCCCCGGAAGGTTGCGCTGCAGACTCCCCACTTGGGCTACGAATCGGCGCTGCTGAAATGCATAGTGTCAGGGCGCACGGGCCGCAGGGTCAGCGAGTACGCGCTGGCGTTCATAGCTCTAATCGCGAACTCGACTCCAAGCATTCGCGCGATAAGCTACAGGCACGGAATAGCGATAGGCAGGAGCCTGTACCGCATTTACGCGCAGGAAAGGCGCTACTCCCTCTATGAGGAGAGTGTTGCAGACCTGGTATCGTTCTTCGAGCGCGCAGGGTTCGGCCGCATAACGTACGGCGCTTTCCCGGGCGCCGTGCGCATAAGCATGCACGACAACCCGCGCATGGAGCTCGGCATCGGCATGCACACTTTCGAAGCGGGGCTGATCGCAGGATTCCTCACCGCTGCCAGGCGCCAGCTGGTCCACGTCACGGAAAGTGCCTGCTCCAGCAACGGCTCCGACGCGTGCGAATTCCGCACGTTTCCGGTTGCGGAAGGCATCTCGCAGCAGGCGCCCGCAAGGCGGGCATTCAGCGCATTCATCAGCAGCGCGTCCAAGCGCGCGCCCGGCTCCGATGCGCGCCCATCCGGCGTGTCCGAAGAGTATTATGCCCTCTCGTCGCTCGTCCTGCTAGACAGCAGGTATTTCAGGGAGGTGAGGATCCTTGCCGACCACCTGGGCGGCATGCTCGCCAGCGAGCTGGGCGTGGGCCCAAGGCGCGCTCTCAGGGCAGCATCAGGCGCAATCTCCCTGCTCGGCATGGGCGCCTCGAGCGCGCGCGTTTCAGGCAACGACAGCATAGGGCTTCAGTTCAGCATGCTGCACTCCCGCAAGGAGTTCGCGGACCTTGCGGTCGCCTTCCTGAACGGCTTCCTAAGGGGCGCCTCCAGCGGCTCCGGCATAGCAGTTAAATGCTTAGCCCGCAAAAACGTCTACAGAATTAGCATAGCCAGGAAAGCGAAGTCAAGGAAGTGAGCTGATGGTTCTCGAATTCATGGACAAAGTATCGCAGTACGTGCCTGCGATAAGGGCCCCTACAAGCCCGCTCTCGATCAAGGAGAAGGTGTACTGGACCGCGGGCATACTCGCGGTATACTTCATGCTCTACAACACCTTTGCCGTGGGCGTGAACCAGCAAGCAGTGACCCAGCCGTTCCTGCAGCTGATAAGCATCATATTCGCGGCCAAGATAGGCAGCCTGATAACGGTGGGCATCGGTCCCATAGTCCTCGCCAGCATAGTGCTGCAGCTCATCCAGGGCTCTGGAATAATGGACATAAACATGTCCGATCCTGTCGTGAGGGCGCGGTTCCAGAGCACGCAGAAGGTCGCGGCAATAGCGCTCGCGCTCATAGAGTCGTACGTGTTCGTCGCCACGGGCTACGTGCCTATAGCAAGCCCCGCGGCGTTCGGCCTTGTCGTTGTGCAGCTGGCGATAGGCGCCATAGTCATAATCTACCTTGACGAGCTGATGAGCAAGTACGGCGTCACTTCCGGGATAAACATGTTCATCGCCAGCGGCGTGTCCTACGCCATAGTCGCAGGCACGTTCCAGATACTGCTGCCCGAGGCGGTGCAGGCGATACAGGCCGGAGGCGCGGCCGCGGTGTCAAACGCGATCATAGCCTTCGGTCCGCTCTTCTTCGCGGTCATAGTGTTCCTTGCAAGCATCTACATATACGAGATGAAGGTTGAGCTGCCTCTCGCGTTCGAGCAGCTCCGCGGCGTAGGCGGCCGCCTCCCGATACCGTTCCTGTACGTAAGCGTTCTTCCAGTCATACTCGCCTCTTCGCTGGAGCTCAGCCTCACCGTGTGGTTCAGGTTCCTCGCCAACGTGAGCGGGCCGCTTGCCAACGTTGCGAAGTTCCTCGCACTGTACAAGCCGGCATATTCCTCCGCCGGAGCCGCGAGCCTGCAGCTCAGCGGCGGCATCACGTACCTGATATCCCCGACGTTTCCTCTCCCGTACTCCGCTTCGTTTGGAGGCATCGGCGGCTACAGCACCTACGTCACGTACCTGGCGACAACGACCTCGCAGCTCTTCCTGCCGTGGGGCGGCTACGTCATGGTGCCGGAGTGGATGCATGTCATCGTCTACACGGTGGTGCTGATCGCGCTGTGCGTGGTCTTTGGGAAGTTCTGGGTCGAGCTCACGGGCCAGAGCCCAAAGAACCTGGCCGAGCAGCTGGGAGACATGGGCTGGCAGATACCGGGCTTCAGGCGCGACCCCCGCATTGTGGAGAACATCCTCAACAAGTACGTGCCTTCGCTGACCGTGCTAGGCAGCATCTCCGTCGGCCTGCTCTCCGCATTGGCCACGCTCACCGGCGCGATAGGCAGCGGAATGGGCATCCTCCTGACCGTGGGCATAATCTACATGCTCTACCAGCAACTCGAGCAGGAGCGCCTCTTCGAGGCATACCCTGTCCTGGAGAAGATTGTCAAGTAGCCCGGAATGCAGATTTATCTCTTTCCTTCACATTAATCCGGAGGGCATGAGCGCTGCAGGCATCAAATCCCAGCCTGCGACGGAGTACCTGATGACCTACAGATGGGCGATACTGATTATCTC
>CAYNNI010000048.1:0-5557 GCA_964398805.1 Microcaldota archaeon
AAGAAGTAGTATTTGTTGTATCGCAGAGTGCAATTCATTCACGACCTAAAGGTCGTGGCATTCTTGCCCTACGAGTAACATGATACCAAGTGCCCAAACCCAAGTTTGACGTGCTTATGTAGTCGGAGGCGCCATTAAGATAGCGCTCTATATATCGACCCGCTACTAGGAGATGTAAATACATCCCACCCTTGCGCGCCTTGGACATTAGAGCCATAATGGGATATCAGGAGCTGGTAGCCACTATCATACGCGTTGATTTTTATCCAGAAAGACACGGTGAATTGAGCCGTCCCTGGAAATTGGAAGTGGGGCTGGTCTGGGACGGAGATAACGCTGCTTGCGCTGGGGAAGCTTGCGATGAACTGCGGCAGCTGCCCGCTGCAGACGCCCACGAGGTTGATGTATGCTGCGCCCTGACCCATACGGGCGCATGACCTGGCACTGGCCGGGATGCGCTCTTGGAGATGCGATTCCGCTGAAGACACCTAGCTGGAAAAGCGTGGCGAGGACAACGGATATGATGAGTATGGCCCAGCCATAGGTCATGAGATACTCCATCACGGACTGGGATCTGACTCCGGAATGCGCTAAGCGCGAGCAGTGCCTACCGCTGCCCATGTCTCTGCGTTCCAACCTCATGCGCTCATGTGTGGCTGTCAGAAAAAGAATAAAAGGCTAGCCCGTCCAGGCCCGATCATTCCGTTTTGTCTGAAGGCTTGCCACGCCTTGAAATGAGGTAGGTCACTCCGGCGGTTACCGCGGCGACCGCGATGCCGACCCCAAAAGAGATTGCTGTCCTTTCCAATGAGTTGGACACAGAAACATGAGCGCCGTTTATGGTTGCGTTGATGACCAGCCGTGTCGCATTCGTTATGATGACTTGTGCTAGTGGGTTGGTGGCGACGCTGAGCGCGAATTGGGCTATGGAGCTTGCGGCTATGCCCGCAAAGGTTACCAGTGCCGCCTGCTTTGCGCTGAACCTGAACCTTCCTTGGTGCTTTTGCATCTCCTCGGTCCTGCTGCCTACCCTCTCTCTCAGGCTCTGCTTGGTCTCGGTCACCTGCCGGGTGGTGTCGACAGGCTTCGGCGCCGCAGTAAACCTGTCCTCGGGAGACTTCTGCTTCTCTACCATCAAACCACAGCACTCTTTCTGCGACTATAATATAAATAGGTTTGTATAAATAGGTTTGCGACCCATTTATCGTGTATACATGACTGACGAGGAGTACACCGCGCTGCTTGACAAGGCGTTCTCGAAGCTCCCTGGTCTGACCAAGGAGAGGTCCGACTTCGTGATACCTACTGTCGACGCGATGGTGCAGGGCACCAAGACGATAATCAGGAACCTTGCGGGCATAGCGGACACAGCCAGAAGGCCACCCGAGGAGATAGCGCGCTACCTGAGCAAGGAGCTTGCGGTGCCGGTAAGCATAGAGGAGCAGAGGCTCGTGCTCGGGAGCAAGTTCCCCAGCGACGAGCTCGACAAGCGGGTGAAGAAGTACTTCGAAGTATATGTCGTGTGCAAGGAGTGCCACAAGCCGGACACGCACCTTGAGGCCGCGGAGCGCGGCATGTACCTGGTGTGCGGCGCGTGCGGCGCGAGATACTGGGTGAAGAACTACTAGTGGTCAAGATGGCGCCATTCAGGAAGAGATTCGGCGGGTACCGCAGGGGAGGGCGGCGCAAGCGCCCTGAGGAGGCTGCTCAGGAGCTCAAGGAGCCGATGCCCGACGAGCGCATAGGCAAGGTCATCAAGGTCGAGGGCACCGCAAAGTTCATGGTCAGGTGCAACGACGGCAAGGAGCGGCTCTGCTCCATACCCGGCAGGCTGAGGCGCAGGTTCTGGATAAAGGAGAACGACGTAGTCATAGTCAAGCCCTGGGTGGTCCAGAGCGACGAGCGCGGGGACATCGTCTGGAGGTACAGCGTCCTTGATATAAACAAGCTGAGGGAGTTGGGCGCGATGCAGGGGCTGTAGCGCAGGGAAGTATTTAAAGGCAGAAAGCTTTAGTAAGAGCACAGTGCTGAGGGGGGAAGATGCCGCTTAACGAGCTTCTGGTGGATTCGAAGGTTTTCGCAGACCGGAGCGTGCTCTCGCCGCATTACACGCCCAAGAAGCTGGTCTTCCGCGAGAAGGAGATAGGCAATATCGAGAGGGCTCTCGCTCCTGCCCTCAAGGGCGAGCGCGGAAGGAATCTCTTCATCTACGGCAGGACAGGCACGGGCAAGACCTCGTGCACTCACTATGTAATCGACGAGGTGAAGGACATCCCTAACACGCGCGCCAAGATATCCTACGTGAACTGCAGGATATACAATTCGCGCTTCCGCGTGCTCAACAAGATAGCCAGCGACCACGTTCCGACGTACGCAAGGCGCGGCTACGGCGCCGTAGACCTGTACGAGAAGATAACGAGCTGGATAGAGGAAGACAGCAAGACGCTGGTCGCCGTGCTTGACGAGATAGACATGGTGAAGGACCTCGACGACCTGGTGTACACGCTCACCAGGATAAACTCGGACATCAAGGCGGGCGGAGTCACGATCGTCGGCATATCCAACAGGGTCTCGTTCAAGGAGGAGCTGGACCCCAGGAGCCTTTCTACGCTCTACGAGACCGAGCTGGTGTTCCCGCCGTACTACGCGACCGAGCTCTACGCCATACTCAAGGACCGCGTAGCGCAGGGCTTCAAGAGCAGCGCGGTCAACGACGACGTGCTGCACTACATCGCATCCCTGGCCTACAAGGAGGGCGGCGACGCGAGGCTCTCGCTGAAGATGCTCTCCAAGGCAGGGGAGATCGCGGACGAGAACGGCGCAAGCACGGTGACCATGAAGGAGGCGGAGGACGCCGCGAAGATAGCCGAGCGCGAGGTCGTCTACGACCTGATCGTGACCCTGCCCGAGCACTACAAGCTGGTGCTGTACGCAGTCACGAAGCTCACGCTGAGCGGCGGCTCCTACAAGAAGCTCACCGACGGCACCGATACCTACCTGTTCAGCGGCGAGGTGTACAACAGGTACCGGAGCATAGCCGAGAGCCTGCACAAGGAGCCGAAGAGCGAGCGCTGGTACAGGAAGTACCTGTCGGAGCTGAACATGCAGGGTCTCATAACCTCGTTCGAGTCCGGCAAGGGCATACGCGGGCACACGAAGCTGATAAAGCTCATGCCGCCGGCGCAGAAGACTCAGGAGGTGCTGGAGCGGGACCTTTTCAGCGCCGAGCAGAAGGAGGCGCCGGCCAAGAGCTAGTGTTAGCATGGAGTTCTACGACATCGCGCTCCAGAGCTGCGGGCTCTCCGCAGGGCAGGAGGCGGCGTTGGGATTCAAGAAGATATTCCTCGCTGGCAAGGACGTCGCGCTCCTGGGCGCGGGCCAGAAGGGCGAATTCTCAGGGGCGATAGTCTCCGGCACGAACAAGAGGCAGCTCGCAGAGGAGGCGAGGAGAGGTGCGCGGGCGCTCATCATAGAGGACATGCGCATAGACAAGAGCCTGATGGACACGATGGCGAAGAAGGGCACGCTGCTGTGCATGCCCCTGAGCGGCATGATGCTCCAGGAGGGCCTGGAGCGCGCCGTAATGGTGTTCCTGATGCGCGGCCTCTACTCCTACGCGAGGAGGCGCGGGCTTCACGTGGGCTTCGTCAGCATGGCCCCGTCCTGGATGGAGCTGTGCTCCGGCATGCAGCTGGTCGAGCTCGCGAGGCTGATATGCGCTGACGAGCAGTACGCTAGGTACAGCGTAAGCGCTGTCAACAAGGCAATGGTAGTGGGAAATGAAGATTAAGCGCAGGTACCTGCTCGTTGAATGCGCAGAGCCCGTGGCCGAGAGGGACAGGACCCGGTTCGAGCGCGTATTGTGCGAGGCGCTGCTATCTCAGATGGGCGCGGACCGCTACTCCTGTGCCAACCCGAAGATAGCAGGCTTCGTGGACGAGCGCCACTTTGTGATGCGCGCGAACCTCGAGTGCTATGCCGAGCTGGTCCTGGGGCTTGCGCTGGTACGAAAGCTGAACGGCAGGAAGGCTGCGCTCTTCACCTTGAGGAGCTCCGGCACGCTCAGGGCGCTGCTGAAGACGCAGAAGCCTTAAGAGCAAGGTATCTTGTCCTGACTCTGCCGCTGCATCTTTTCAGGTAACCTTGCATCTTTTTGTAATCCAGCTGCCTGAATATGTTCTCATAAACATAGCCCTCGAGGCTCATTTTGTAGTATATGCAGTCTATAAGGGTCTTCTCCACATCAGAGATGGGATAGTAGAAGTCTGCACCCTTTGTATAGTAATAGCCGAAAAACATGCTCTTTGCTATTTTGCTCACGTTGTAATTCAACCCCAGGGCTTCCCTCGGGCCTCGCCTCACGTTCTTTACCGTAAGCACATAAGGATTCGCCTGCTGCTTCCATAGTTTGTGGTGCGTCAGGGCAAAACCGAGCCCGTAATAGAAAGGGTAGAATGGAAATCCTACTGCCTCTATGTTCTTGTACATCGTGTAGAAGCCCTTGGTAACCTTGTAAGCTTTTCCGCTCTTTACCATCTGCCCGATGAAGACCTTGGCGTAGTCTTCTGTAGAGCCGTAGTATTCTAGGAATTTGGACACGTCCCTCGTCTGGAAGACCGGGCTTTTTTTGAACCTGGCCAAGAACATGGCTGTGTATTTCATCGGCTCCACCTCTTGAGATAAGAAATGATGTCTTTAAAAGAGGGTATAGGGCCGCTGTAGACTAGGTTTTTGAGTATATTTTCATCTTTCGGCTGCGCCACTTGGGATAGAAACCTGCTCAGAGGTCCGACTATCTGATTTCTTTCTGTTACGTGCCTGGTAAGGACTATCATATCGTATACGTCCCGGATAAATCTCCTGTCGGCGTAAGCCTCAATCTTTTCGCGCATCAACGTTTCGGCATCCAGCGAGTAAACTTCTATCCTTACCCCGTCAATCTTCTCATACGATGCAAGAACGCCCTTCTTTTTGATGATCTTCATTTGCAGCGACAAATCCGTCAAGCCGTTTGAAACACCATAGTATAGAGTGCCTTGCCTTTCTCTGCCGAAGGTTATGCGCAATCCGGACTGTGCTATCCTATTGACCAATTTCTTTAGATCGGCTTCTTTGCGCAGATATAAGTCTATGTCCTCGGAGAAACGCTTTCCTCCATAGCACCTCCATATCGCCGTACCGCCGTGAAGCACCCCACTCATATTGTCGGCTATTATCTGGATTAACTGGTCTTGAAGCCGGGCCACTTCTAACTGCGGAGAGCCTGTCAAGGCATTCTCTATCGGTTCCTCCACGGGTATACCAAACTCATATAATATTATCACTTTGGTAAATCTTATATATGTTGCTGCTAAAGGGGTAGGACTTTGAGAGACTCCGGCACGCTCAGGGCGCTGCTGAAGACGCAGAAGCCTTAAGAGCAAGGTATCTTGTCCTGACTCTGCCGCTGCATCTTTTCAGGTAGCCTTGCATCTTTTTGTAATCCAGCTGCCTGAATATGTTCTCATAAACATAGCCCTCGAGGCTCATTTTGTAGTATATGCAGTCTATAAGGGTC
>CAYNNI010000049.1:0-1595 GCA_964398805.1 Microcaldota archaeon
GCATTAATACTATCAGCTGTGGACCTGAAGACCGACCTGAAGACCGCAGCAAAGTCCCTTGCCATGTACTTCTGGTTCCTGCTCCCGGGATACTTCGTCTCCTTCAGGGCCGTGGTACAGGGGCTGACGAAGGACGGAAGCTTCAACGTCACCGACAAGAACGTGGCGGTCAAGGAGGAGGCGCTGACCGCAAAGAGTCCCGAAGGCTTGAAAGCGGAGTTGTAATTTCATTCCAAACAGGCAGGCCATCCAGCCGCCGAGCATGGTAATAATGGTGGAAACGCAATAAAAACCATGAATCCGCTTTATCCAGTGCTCATTTTATCAGCTTTTTATACACGATGCCGCTTGCGGCCTGCAGTATGCCGCCCAAGAACAGCGGCAGCGGCAATGCCACATCCATAAGGTATCCGCTAGCTCCCGAGGTCATCTGCGACACCCTCGTAGTTATGCCCTGCAGGCTCGTTGCTGTTCCATAGTCCTCGGCATCGACTCCACGAACGCCCACCGTGGACCTGGCAGGGGAACCGAACGAGGCAATGAGCCCCCTGAATATATAGAATGCCGATGCGAGAGCAGGCACAGGCGAGAGCGCCATAGCGATCAGCAAGGCGCCGTTGGAGACCCTTGTGGCCAGCACCACGTTCACGAGGTTGTATCTGAAGGAGACCACTCTTGCGAGGTAGGACCCGAGTATGCCCATCGCGTAGTACACCAGGTATATCCCGCCTATGTACGATGTTCCGATACCAAAAGAGAGCTCGAACCATAGCGGCAGGATGGGCATCGACATGCCTATGCCCGCGCCACTGAGGCTATTGGCAGTTGCTATCTTCAATATGTACTTGAAGCTGGTCCTCTTCATGACTGTCGTGGTCTTTTTAGGCCTCTTTTCCTCGTACAGGAATAGCAATGAGACCAGCGAAATGAATAACAAGGCTGCCGAAATCGAAAAGACTATTCGGTAGGCGGTGGTCACCCCCACTAAGGAAGCAAAATATGAATGAATAGAAACTAGCAGAGCACCAGCCACGCTGCCAACCCCTCCGAGAAGCATGAGCAGGGACATCCTTCTGACGCGCTCCTTTTCGTCTTTCCAGTTGTTTGCGATAAACGGCATGAGGCCGTTGGAGAAAGTGCCGCGCGCGGTTCCGGCTCCGCCGCTGAGGCCGCCTATTATTATCGCTGCCACGATCACGTCAATCGAAGTCGAGTAGGACAGCAGCAGTATTCCGACGAACGACACGAGCTCAGAGATAAGCAGCGATTTCTTATAGCCGTACCTGTCGCCTATTGCGCCTCCGAACATGACTACGAACATGCCGAATGCGACCGTGGCGAATATCACTATGCCTATGGATATAAGGCTGAGATGCAGGGCATAGAGGTAGAGCGGGAAGGAGATGTTGACCGCTATCAGGCCCGCGCTTCTCGATAATCTTGACAAGGCGAGGGCAGGGTACCCGTAATCGGAATTTTTCATGTGTGACATCCTCCCACTGCTAAAGCGTGTGGGCTTCCCCTGCACCTAAAAGATGCAGAGTATGTTCCTGATTCACAGATGCAACTTGCGATACCAGTTGTATCGTAGAGGT
>CAYNNI010000050.1:0-9092 GCA_964398805.1 Microcaldota archaeon
GAGCTCGCCGCTGCACAGCCCTTCCGTGTTGATGAAAGCAGTGGTGTCTGGTCCGTCCGGTCTGAAGACATGGCACGAGCCCGGCGGCGCTCTGGGCCCGAGGTTGTTCACGTTGAAGACTCCGAGCTCGAAGAGCGCGGCAAGCACAACCGCGATTATCAGTATCGCCCAGCCGTATGTCATGAGGTATTCCATCGCGGACTGGGAATGCCTACCAGCGCACACCGCACCGCTCACGCTTCGCATACCATCGCTAAAAGATATGAAGGTAACTCTATATCCCTTTCTATCCCTTTCTGGCTGGGTCATCTCCTTGAGGAGCCGCCGTTGTATTTTTTCACGAGCTCTACGACCTGGTCGACAGCCCTCTTCACGTCGACCTTCGTCCTCGCACCTGTGCAGATTATTTTTCCATTCTTGAAGAGAAGCATCGCTGATTTCGGCTCGTGCACCTTGAATATCGCTCCGGGGAACTGCTCCGGCTCGTAGTCTATGTCGTGCGACATCTTCGCCAGACCCATAAGATCGAGGTCTACACCGAGGGCGGCGCTTGCGACTATGTTGACGACCTTGTAAGTGGGCTTGAGCGTCACTAGCTTTTTGTGCTTAGACTTAGAACTAGAAGCACCATTTGGCATTTCCATACACCACACAGATATCATTATTAAGCTATAAATAGGTTACTGTGCTTATAATTATTGCTTTTCGGCTCTTTTCGGTACAGTTTGCAGAGAGTGAATTTCATGTCTAAAAACTCAAAAGGCCAGTTCTCGGGCCGCACCAGAAACATAGCGAGGCATTTCAAGCCCTCGAAGCTTAGCGTCAACCATTACGTGAAGTCATTCGAGATTGGCGACACGGTAGCCATAGTGCCGAAGCACAACTACAGGAACGCGCCGCATCCCAGGTACAGGGGAAAGGTAGGCAAGGTCACCGGCAAGCGCGGCGACGCCTATGTCGTGGAGCTCAGGCAACTCAGGTCCATAAAGGAACTTGTCGTGCCAGCGCTGCATCTCGAGAAGGCGTAATCGCATTGGCCTGAGGCGTACTTCTCACACTTATACTTCTCCCGAGCGGTTGCTTTGGGCAGGGGCCGCAGGTTGGTCAGGCACCGCTATGAAAGGCTTATCAATCCGCTATACGAAAGTATAGCGGGCAAATAGCGGAAATCCGGCGTTTCCGACTGTTAAACCTAAGCAAAACCTAAGCGTTATGAAACTGTTTTTAATATATTGCTACCAATGACTATTAGGGAGTTTCGGGCAATAATCAATGCCGAAGGATGGATTGCATGAGCAAGACATGGGAGACAAAGAGGCAGATAATACAACTGCTGTCATCTGGTAACATGAACGTGACCGAGATAGCGGATAAGCTCGGCATATCCCAGGCCACAGCGAGCCAGCACATCACAGAGCTCAGGAGCATGGGCGCCATAGAGGAGGTCAGCAACGAGCACATAAAGAAGTGGAAATACTACAGGGCAAATCCTAATTTTAATGCTGAAAAATTCATAAGAGGGGAGAACCGTATGAACGGAGTTGGAAAGATAGCTATAGGAGTGACTGTCGTGGTCGTTATTGGCCTTATCGTTATCGGCCTGACCTACGGCCATACAGCTCCAAAGAGCGGCAATCTGGTATTGAGCCTTACGGATCCGCCGCAGGTCCCGGCAGGGACCACAGCGCTGATGATAGCATATTCGTCGGTGCAGGCGCATGTCATAGGGCATAACTCATCAGGATGGGTCAACGCCAGCGGGTCCGGAACCCTGGATCTCATGCAGCTCATCAACGTGTCGCAGGTGATAGGCACCGCAGCGGTTCCAAACTCCTCGACGGTTAACATGCTGAGGTTCAAGATAAATTCCGCCAGCATAGCGATAAACGGCACGACATACAACGTCACGGTGCCCAGCGGCATGATAACCGCAGGAGTGTCTGGCGCCGTAAACGGCACGACCCAGGCCATCATAGACTTCACGCCTACGGTCGTCGCGATATACACCAACAACTCTACGGTGTTCGTGATGGTGCCTTCGGTTAGGGCTGTGATAGTGCCGGGCAAGCCGCATTCCGTGGTGATCGGAGCAAAGGCCTCGCTCAACGAGAGCGCCAGGGCGGAGCTCGAGCACGTGCAGCCGAACATGAGCATAACATCCACGTCTCTATCGATGGCGAACAACCAGACATCGTTCTCTGTCACGCTGCACAACGCGGCGAACGTGCCGGTACAGATAAAGCACATATCGCTTTTCGGCAACATGTCTGTGACCGTCTCGCCATACCTGATGGCGAACGCGCACGTGGAATCGCATGACCAGGTAAAGGCCCCGGCAATGCGCGCGAATACCCTGCAGCAGGCGCCCGGGCAGTACGTAGTAAATGCGAAGGTCACCGGCATAGTCAGCGGAAGCTCGGGCAACTTGACCGTGAACGGCAGCATGTCCAACATGGACAACATGAGCAGCAACAGCAGCAGCGACAACGGGATACGCCCCATATTCGTGCTGAACAACTCCGAACACGGAGGCGTTGACATAAGCATACCTGCGCTCGACATAAACACCACGATATACCCCGGCAACATGTCATTCAACGGCATCGAGGCGATAGTCAGGGCTGCCGAGGAGCACCACATACGCGTGGCGTTGAACGCGAGCAATCTGCCTAACGCGAATGTGCTGTTGAACGGCTCGTTCGGCCTGGGCCTGCAGGATGCGATTGAGGTGGGCCTCCAGGCGCAGCATATAAAGGCCCTGACGTTCGCGGTATCGTCCAACGGGACCCTGGTGCTTCCGTTCTCGAGGCAGGAGTTCGAAGGGAACGGGTACACGATGGCGCCGAACTCGACCGCTACGTTCAGCTTCACTGGGCCCGTAGTGCTCGGCAACGGGCACATCAGGCTGGAGCCGGTGGTTAACGACACCTACAGTGTGGTTGTACAGGGCGAGGATGGGGCCAGGGCATCCGTCAACGTGACGGCGAGCTGAACCCTCCACTTCCTTTTTTTCTTTTCCTTTCCTTTTTTCTTCTGTTTTCTTACTAGCAAAAGGATTAGCATGCGGACTCATGCATGAGGCTTAGCTCCAACTGGCGTCATACGCCTTCGAGGCTCTTCCCGTACAATCCGTCTATCCTGAAGAGCCTTACGCGGTTGCCGCGCCTTAGGGTTATCTCATACATCGGCACGCATATGTCGGTGCGTGAAAGAATCTCGCTTCCGGGATACAGCGCCATGAGAAGCTTCTGCGCTCCCTTCGACATGTCCCTGTCGTAGTTGACTATACTGTCGGCGTCTATCTTCGACTTCTCAGCCGTTATCGGAGCCTCAACGAGGTGGCCGGCATTGTCTATCATGTAATACGAACCTTTCCTGGCCTCGATGAGCCCTGCGCGCTCAAGCCTGCGTATGGATCCCGCAGCCTTCTGCCTGCTGGCTCCTGATGCCGCGACCAGCCTTTCGCGGTCCGCCTTCCTCTTATGCGCCAATTCTAGGAATACCCTCATATCCGTCTCGTCCAGCCTGCCCGCCCTGCCATACCTTCCGCTGCCTGCAGGCTTCTCGAACGAGATTCCCTCGCCTTCGCGCATGTGGACGAACGCGTCTCCTCTAAGTATGACATAGCCTTCAACATACTCGTTCTTCCTGTAAGTGGGCACGCGGAGCTTGCACTCGGTAGCCTGGAAGTACCTGAGCTCAACCGAATCCACGCTCTCCTCCTTGCCGAAAAGCAGGTACTGCTTCCTCACGAGCCTCTTGGCGTACTCCTCTGCCATGCCCTGCGTGAAGCTTGCCTCGACCGCATCCATGCCTATCTGCGACGCAGCCCTGGTCCGTGTCGCCTGTTTCTGGGAGGCAGCTGCAGCCTTTCCGGCCTTCAGCTCCTTGAGTATGCTGCCCATCCTGACCTCCTTCTTCTGGAAGCTGCCTATGGTGGGTGTGCTGCCCACGTGAAGCACCCGCCTGCTCTTGATTTTCACTGGATTCCTCTCAGGCAGGCCGAACGGCATGAACGTGCCCGTCTCGATCATCGGTATCTGCTCTAGCGTCCTCCTGCCCTCGAACAGCACGCTCACGGCCTGCAGGTCGTTGTCTATGCTCAGCTTGCCGACGAAGCCGTACGAGCACTGAGCGAGAACGTTCTTGCTTATGTTCGCAGGCCTCTGCGTGGCCACGAGCAGGCCTATGCCCCTCTTCCTGCCGCGCACGCTTATCTCCTCCACCGGATTGATCTTCTGCCTCACCACCTGAGGGCAGAACTTGTCGCTCTCCTCCATTATCACAAGGTAGGGAGACCTCTTCTCCTCCTCTACTCCGTACAGCGTCTCGAGCGCCCTGTACACGCATGCGGTCTTGTTGACGACATCCGATACGTCGAGTATTACCGGCACGCGGTTCTCCATGCTCTCCTCGAAGAGGTGCGCGAAGTCTATGTCAGTGCCCACGTCCGCCTTCTTGTCCTCTCCTACCCAAATCGCGTCGAACATCGACTTGAGCGACCTGTACTCGCCCTCCGTGTCGACTATGAGGAACGGCAGGCCGTTCCTGCAGAGCTCCTCGACGATTACGCCCACGAGGTACGATTTGCCGGAGCCACTCTGGCCGATGACGCAGCCCCTGCCCGTGACAACGCTCTGCGCGTCAAGGTTCACGTCAGGCGCGATGTTTATCTCCACAGTAAACTCTTGTGTTGGCAATAATATAAACTCTTCTGATGGATACCGCTTGCGCCGCCTGGAAAATTAATGGAAAACCTTGAACGGGCTAGTTCAACTATGCAAATCCATACCTGCTTGACCTCGGTTAACAATTCAGGCCGCACGCAGCTCCGCATGCGCATGCCTTTCAGAAAAGCATTTAAAGATTGCCAGCCCTCTTTCCTGATGGGGGTCGTGCGCTGCGCTTTCGCTTGGTCTTTTGCTAAGCTTTGTTAGGCTTTGCTAAGCATTAGCGCTTGCGCTAGATACTCATCGTGGGGGTATCGCATGATTGGCAAAAGCGAAAAGAGTGATGGTAAGACGAAAGTCTTTGTTCGGCAGGCTACCGGCCTCGTGAAGCACGTGTCGTTCCTTGACGCGATAAGCCTGAACATGGGAGACATGTCCGCGGGCGCGGCTGTCGCCACGATCGGCCTCACCACCATCTTCCTGAGCACGATGGCCGGTGTCAATCTCGTCTACGCATCGCTGCTCGCATTCATACTTTCCATACCGCAGATCGTGGTGTACACGATGATGAACAGGCGTGTGCACAGGACCGGCGGGGACTACATCTGGACGTCCAGGGTCTTCGGCGGCCTCTTCGGCGGTTCGCTGGCGTTCATGGGCTATACTATGGAAACGCTCGCCTTCCTGGCGCTCATATCCCTATCAACGGTGTTCGCGATAGGCTCGGTGGGGCTATCCCTCGGCAACACCGGCGCGGCGTGGCTCGGCCTCGCCCTTCCGGGAGGCACTCCTGGCGCCATGCCCGGGCTGCAGTTCGTCGTCGCGGCCGTAATATTCGGCATACTGATAGCTGTCAACATCTTCAGGCCGAAGATCGGCTACAAGCTGGTCACCACCGCGATAGTGGTAGGCGTACTGATACTGTTGCTGTCAATCGGCACGCTGATGTTCGCGGGCCGTACGGGAGTCCAGAACTACGTGGCTACACTGCAGTCGCAGGGCTTCAACCAGACGTACGCGCAGGTCGCAGGAGCGTACACCGCGACAACGGCTGGCCACGGCTTCAACTTCAGGAACCTGCTCCTTCTGCTGCCCTTCTTCGCGATATTCGTCTATCCGTGGATGAACGCCGCACCGGCAGTATCCTCAGAGATAAAGGGAAAGAGCGGGGTGCGCTGGGCGGTTCCGGTTTCATCGGTCATTGTGATGCTGCTTGTGACCGGCGCATTCGCCGCGATGTACTTCGCGGGAGGGATCGCCTTCGTGAACGGCGCGCTTACGAACCCATCCCTTGTGTATAACTACTCGTTCAACTTCTGGACGCTCGCGATGGGCGTATCGAACTCGTACATACTCAGCCTGGTGATAGGGCTCGGCTGGATAATATGGGACCTCGCGATACTTGCATACGGAATAATAGTGTTCTCGAGATACATCTTCGCGCAGGCGTTCGACAGGTTCCTTCCGGAAAAGCTGGCGTACGTGCATCCCAAGTACGGCTCACCCGTAGCGGCGCACCTCGTCGACCTGGTGCTAACCGTGGCGCTGATAGGCGGCGCCTCGTTCCTGTACGGGAGGTTCTCTTCGCTCTACGGCGCGGTCGCCGCGGCGATGATATACTTCGTGTTCATAGCGCTGTCCGCGGTCGTATACGCCATAAGGCACGACAAGGAGATCGGCGCGAAGGTGACGCTGGTGGTGGCAGGCCTGCTCATGGCTGGCGTGTTCGGGTACATAACGTACCAGTTCTTCGCCTACCCGAGCGTGTGGGGCGGCAACGCCCTCGCATACGGCTACATAGTGGCCTCGTTCGTCGCAGGACTGGCGCTGTACACTTATTCAAAGAGGGCAAACGCCAAGAAGGGCATAGACATAACTATGGCTTTCAAGGAGATACCTCCTGAATAGCAATGGTGCTGACATGTCGCTGAGAATATTCTTCGCGGCCGACCTGCACGGCTCAGAGCTGGCCATGAACAAGCTGGTCAACTCCGCGAAGTTCTACGGCATAAAGGAGATAGTCGTAGGCGGAGACCTGACCGGCAAGGTGCTCGTGCCCATAGTAAGGGACGGCGACAGGTACAGCCTCGAGCTCTTCGGCGAGGACAAGAAGGTGAAGGAGCGCGACCTCGAGGAGATAGAGCACGAGATAAGGGTCAACGGCGAGTACTACAGGGTGATGGACAGGCGCGAGTACGAGGACATCAGGGAAGACAAGAAGGCCATCCAGCGCATCTTCATAGAGGAGATGGTCGCATCCCTCGAGTCGTTCATGAAAAAGGCGGAAGAGAGGCTGAAGCCGCAGGGCGCGCACATCTACCTAATGGCGGGCAACGACGACTACGACGAGGTCACGGATTACATAAGGAAGAACTCCAACGAGACCGTAGTGGAGTTCGACAGGAGCGTGGCGCGCATAGGCGGCTACGACTTCCTGGGCTACGGCTACTCGAACAGGACGCCGTGGGACACGCCAAGGGAGAGGGACGAGGAGACCATATACAGGGAGCTTTCGAAGATATCAGACAAGGCAGATCCCAGCAGGGCCGTGTTCGCCATACATGTACCGCCGTTCGACACTAAGATAGACAAGGCTCCCGAGCTGACGAACGACAAGAGGCAGAAGGTGGGCTCGGGGTACATGCGCACGGTCTCGGTCGGAAGCACCGCGGTAAGGAGGATAATCGAAGAGAGGCAGCCGATAGCCGGGCTGCATGGCCACATACACGAGGCCATGGGCGTCGACTACATAAGGTCGAGGAAGGGCATTGAGGTGCCTGTCTTCAACCCGGGAAGTGAGTACAGCGCCGGGGTGCTGAACGGCATAATCATAGACTTCAACAACGGAAAGGTCGAGAAGTACAACTTCACCAAGGGGTAACTCAGCATGGGTGTCGAAGCGGAAAACGAGCTGCTCAGCAAGTCGATAGAGCTCGTTTCCAAGGCGCAGGAGGAGGGCATATCCCTGAGGCTGCTCGGCGGCCTCGCGGTCGCGTATCTCGCGCCGAACGGCCGCTCCCTCAAGGAGCTCGGCAGGGAATCCGATGACATAGACCTGTTCGCCCCCGGCTCGCATGCCGCGAAGCTCAGGAAATTCCTGATCAGGAACGGCCTGCAGCCTGACGACAGGTTCAACGCCCTTTACGGCGCCAACAGGCAGCAGTACTTCTACGGCGAGACGAAGGTGGACGTGCTCCTCGACGAGTTCAGGATGAGCCATAGGCTGCCGCTGAAGGGCAGGCTCTCAATGGCGAGCATAACCATACCCCCTTCAGATTTGCTGCTCACGAAGCTGCAGGTCTACGAGCTCAACGAGAAGGACATAAAGGACTGCCTTGCAATGATGCACGACCTCAAGATGGGGAACTCCGACACGCACACTTCGGTCGACTCGGGATACATAGCTGACCTGCTCTCGGCCGACTGGGGGCTCTACAGGACCGTGACCATGAACCTGGAGAAGCTGAACGGCTATCTGGAGAGCTCGTCCCTCGAACCTAAGAAGAAGAGGAGGATAAGCGAGGAGATAGAGTATCTCAGGAACGCGATCGCGCTAAGGCCGAAGACCATCGCCTGGAAGCTCAGGGCGAAGGTGGGCGACAAGAAGAGATGGTATGAATTGCCGGAGGAGGTCGAGTATGCGGTTCCAAAACCGGAGGGATTGAGCGCGGAGCGCGTTCCGGCAGAGCTGGTGTTCCAGGAGAACGGCCGCACATACCAGTGGCTGAGCTTCACCGAGATGCAGCGCCTGGCCGACAAGATAGCCGAAGAGGTGATTGAGAGGCACGGCAGGCCCAAGGCCATACTCTACATAGAGCGCGGCGGCATGGTCATAGCAGACATGCTGGCGGAACGCCTCAAGGTCGGCCAGACATACGGGCTCCAGATGGTCGCATACGAGGATGTGAACAGGCTCGGCCAGAAGGTATACATACTGCCGCACTACATAGACCTCGAAGTGGGAAGCAGGGACTACGTGCTGCTCGTGGACGACATAGCCGATTCAGGCAAGACGCTGAAGGCCGCGACCGACCTTTTCAGGAAGAAGTACAGGAACCTGGTCACTGCAACGATGGCGTACAAACCGGGATCCGTCTTCAAGCCGGACATAATAGGCAAGAAGGTGGACGACAGCGCATGGATAGTGTTCGACTACGAGGAGAACGAGAGCCTCGTCAGCTTCAAGAACATGAACATAAAGTCCGGCATGAAGCTGGTGGAGCGCGTGCAGAAGGAGAAGCAGGAGGGCTTCGACGAGATAAAGGGCAACGCAAGGGAGATCGCCAAGGAGGTCCAGAAAGAGGGAATAAGGCCGGCCGCGATACTATATCTCTCGCGCTCCGGGCTGGTGCTCGCCAGGCTGCTCAGCGACTATCTTTCCGTAAAGAGGGTGAGCAGCGTCATGCCCAACAAGTACATAAC
>CAYNNI010000051.1:0-4380 GCA_964398805.1 Microcaldota archaeon
ATGCGCAGCTTGGTCATGGAACTACGATTTGTAATGCAAGTGCTACATATCCTTCAAGTCTTGCAGAAGTAGGTGCAGCAATTAATTCAAACAATTACACCGTAATACTTGGGGCAGATACGGCACATATAAATGAAAGCGGAACTGTCGTTGTTCTGATTACCTTGGAAAACCTCGTAGAAAGTTATCAAGGACAGATAGTTGATATTACAGACACCCTCAATAATGACAATATAACGTGCGCTATGAAGGTGACTGGAACAACTGGACAGAAAATTGGGGCTATCGCATATCAATATGGTGAAATAGGTATTGAGGTTTGCACAGCATCAAAACCATATCAATTCACTTCAAATCTGGGCTTTACTGGACAATCAGCAATATACATCTTTAGGTAGTGACTTTATGGACAAAAATCAGACTTTCTGGACAAGTGATACTTTATGGACAAAGCACCTCTGGGCGCATCAGTGCTGCCCTTGAACGCGCCCCTGTCTGCGTTCAATCATGCTACCCAGTCTCATAAAGCGCATAAGGATGTTGCGAAGCCCGGCGGCGCGGTGGGATCAGAGCAGGCTCTCTTCCAGAACCTCGACTTCGCCGACGCCCTTCACGGCCTTGAGGGATTCCTCGATGCTGGACGACTTCGTCTTCGTGTCGTCGAACTTGAACAGCACCTTTATCGCCTTTATGCCGAACGCGAGCTCCTCGGTCTGCATGTCCTCGGGCGCGAGCGTCTTCCTTATCTCTGCCATCGCAGCGTCGAGGCTGCCCTCCTCGGGGTAGACCCGGAAGAGTATGGTTGTAAGGGCCATCAAGGTCCCTCGAACCCGCACTTGGGGCACCTGTAGGGGTTTGAGATCTCCCTGCAGTGCATGTCGCGTATTATGTCGCCCTCCCCGCACTGCGGGCACTTGAACTGCGTGTACTCGCTGGAGAGCCTGCCGCATGAGACGCACACCTTTCCGGATAATACTTCGGCCATGATATCACATAAGCGCAAAACTACCTGCGGCGCCTTCCCCTGGCGGCGCGCCTGCGCGCGGCGCGCTCCCTGAGCAGCAGCCCTATCACCGCAGCGTTCAGCGCGAACAGCGCGAGCGTCACCACTGCCATGACAAGCACTGTGTTGTTCAGCTTGTCGAGCCGGCTTATCACAGCGTCCAGGGAGACGCTCTGCGCGAAAGTCGGAAGCAGGTTCTCGTGTATCAGAGAGGTGTCGGAGCTCATCTGCTGCGCGAGCATCGCAGAGGAATACGCCTGTAATGCGTAAGTGCGCGAGAGCGATGCGCTGGGCTCGAGCCCGGACTCGTTGATGTAGAACAGCGCCTCCTTGGCGAAGGCCGTTGCCCACACGCCATACGTCGCGCCGCCCAGGAGCGCGCTCGCGGCGCTTGTCAAGTTGCTGGTGCTCATGTTGCCCGCGCTGACTGAAGCGTATGGAAGCACGTATGCGTAGTCAGCGTCGAGTATCGCAAGAGGGAAGTTACCCTGCCTGTACGCAAGCTTGGCGGTGTTCAGGTACATCCCGGAGCCGTACTGCTTCGCCCTGTTTATGCGTGCGAGCGCTACCGCGCTCAGCGCCTGCGAAGGCTGCACATAGGCGCTCACGTTAGGGCCCTGCGACGCCTCTATGGAGTATATGGTGCTCGCTGCCCTGCACCAGCCTCCGGACTCTGCGGCGTTGTACATGCTGGCCAGCACGCTGTCCGTGTCGAAGCCCGTGACGTTGAAGTTCGCGAGGGTCTGGTTGAGCGTGTAATTCGCCCACGCCTGCCTGAGCTCGCCGCCGAACACGTAATCGTAGTTGTCAGCAGTGAGGGCCGGCGCCACCAATCCGGAGCAGTAGCTCTGCGTCTCCAGCAGCGTCTGCAGCCCGCCGCTTGTGTTGACGTCGTGGCTGCTGAAGAAGAACGCGTTTATGTAATCCAGGAATGCGAAGTTCGCCCCGACGTACCAGTAGTTGCTGCGCGTTACGGCGATGCTCTCGTTGAGCACCCCGCCGAGCTGCGAGGCGATGCCGGCGAACCTCGGATCCGAGCCGAGCGCGCTTATCCGGAGCTCTGTGTAGTTGAAGGTCTCGTTCACCAGCCGCTTGAATGTGGACATGTTGCAGTAGTTGCTGCATGCGAGGCGCGCCGCGGGCAGGGAGCCTGTGCGATAGTCGGTGTAGAGGTCGATGCTTGTCGCGTTGGCTGCGCCGTCTATGCTGCTGTTGAACGCGTAGTATGACGCGCCCTTTATGTCCGAGACCTGCACGAGGGGTATGCCGAAGCTCTCCTGCACGAGCAGGTACAGCTCCGCCTCGCGGCTGTCAGAGAGCGCCGACGGCACCAGGATCAGCCGCAGGCCCGCGCCCGTGGCCGCGGCCGCCTTGTCGTAAACGCCGCCTATCTCGCCTATGCTGCCGTCGCCCGAAACCGTGCCGGTAATGGTGAAATCGGTCCTGAGCGGCCTGTGCGAAAGAGCGGACACTGCGAGGAGCGTCATCGCGGCCCCTGCGCTAGGCCCCGAAACGTTCTCGTGCATGTCGTGTATGTAGTATGAGAAGTTGTAGCTGCTGAAGTCCAGGCCGAGATAGCCCGACGCGTAGCGCGCCGCGGTGATGGCTGATTTCAGGGTCGAGCTCCCGACGGCAGATGGCCCTACGACGCTGATGTTCCCGTTGCCGTCGGTAACCGTCAGGTTGATGAGCGTCATCGCGCCGGTGTTGTTTGTGGTTATGACCGCAGGCGCAAGTATCGAGGCTGTGCCTACCGATGCCCCGGCTGCGCGCTGCGCGAGCGCGAGCACTAGCACCAACGTAACCAAGAAACAGTAACGCATCCTATCAGATATATTGTCCTTCTATACCTATAAAAAGCTTCTGAGGGTCACCGCTGCAGGTTGTCGAACTTTGTCGCCCTCGACCAGAGCTCCTCGAACCTGCTTGCGGCATCGACGCGGTTCACGGGCGTGATGTGCTCGCTCTTCTTGTTTATTATGTTCAGCGGAGGTATCTTGTAGGCCTCGCTGCCGTCGAGAAGGAGTCGCTCATGCTGCTTCTGCGCGTCATCGTCGTCGAGCACGCGGAGGTCGAATTCGACGTTCTTCGCCTTGAGCTCCTCCCTGAAGTCCTTATACGCGGCGATGAACTCGTTGCCGAGCCGGTCCTTCTTCGAAAGCACGGATATGGTGGAGTACCTGCCAGAGTTCTTGCCTACGAGCCTCGTCAGGTTGTCCAGCGAGGAGACATCGAAGTGCATGTCCAGTATCTTTATGTCTCCGCTGAGCCTGCCCATCAGCCTGCTGGAGAGCATCTGCATATTGGTGAACGGGCTCTCGGGGCTTATGCCTATCTGCACCGCGTGCTTCCGCGGCTCGGACCTGACCGAGACTATGCCGAGGGCGTACACGCCTGCGATGAGCGGCATGGCGCCGCCGAGATACACCGCCGCCAGCCCCACCCAGGTGCTGTGGAAGTTGAAGGCGTTCTCAAGCACGATGGTCAGGAGCAGGTAGACGACTGATGCCATGGAAAGTACGATCCCGGTGATCCTCGAATACAGCTTCGCGAAGAGCCAGAGCACGCCGACGGCGAGGATGATGAGCGCGAACGGCAGCAATACGTACGTAAGGTCGAGAGCCAGCGCCGCGTTTGCGGATCCTGATGAGAGCGCGAGCAGGCTCGATAGCACTGTCTGGTTGGTCAGGTTGTATGTGCTTACCACGCTCGTGGCCTCATGGTAGATGCCGAGCACGTACGAGAGCACCTGCATGTAGTGGAAGATGTAGAATACCGAAACGAAGCCCCCGGCGAGCGCTAAAAACGAGCTTGCGCGTTTGCCGTCTATCTCCATCTCCACCTAATCATTATGTTTTGGGCGGCAACCCTTAAAGACTTGCGTGCACTGCCTTCCGGGCATCGCTGCGGGCGCTCAGACGAAGAGGTATGCAGCGAGCGCGAGCGTGATGCCCAGCAGGAGCAGCGGGATCGCGGGGAGGGCGCGCTTGTAGCGCCTCAGTATCAGCATGTTCATGAGCACGCCCAGGATGCCGCCCGCCGCGACGAAGAGGCTCGGCGTGAAGCTGAGGCTTATCTTGTATGCGGACACTGCCACCATCAGCGGAACTGCGAGGTCGCCGGTCCCAAGCGCGGAGCGCGCGGCCATGGGCACCATGTTGCTCTCCGCAAGCGCCCGCGACAAGCCCGGATGCCTTTCCAGAGCGGGCTTCGCTTTCCGGTACTCCGCCTTCTCCCGCGCCGTCAGGCTGCTGAGCGGCACGGCCTTCGCCTCGCTCACCATGACCAGCAGCGAGAGGTTGTTGCTCACCGCGACGTCCGCGAGCGCGACCATGTGCTTGGTTATGAACACCGCTATGAAGTCGTACACCGCAAGC
>CAYNNI010000052.1:0-4691 GCA_964398805.1 Microcaldota archaeon
GCGAGAAACCCTTAAATACCTTATTTAGAAAAACTACATAGCAGGTTCTTTGCTGTCATGCTGGTTTGTACGCATCTCTGCAGCTGCCTGTATTGCCTAGTGTTATCGTGAGAAAGCTAAATGTTGAGCGGGGCGACGTAAGGGAATGGCTTGCGGCGCTGGAGAAGGCGCGGCAGGACAAGCGCAAGCCTGTGTACGACCGCATCCATGAGCTCGTCGCCGTGCCTTCAAGGAGGAGGGTCAGCGTTGACGTTTACAAGATAAGCAGCAGCACCAAGGAGGGCGATACCGTGGTCGTGCCGGGCAAGGTGCTCGGCGTCGGCGCGATGTCGCACAGCGTGAGCATAGCCGCGCTGGGCTTTTCTGCGTCTGCGCTGAAGTCGCTGAAGGGCGCGAACTGCAGGATTATCACAATAAAGGACGTGCTCGGCGCAGCCAAGCTGCGCATCATAGTGTGACTCGATGAAGGAATTCGACGCCTCCGCATATGCAGTGTACGACGCAAAGGACAAGATACTGGGAAGGCTTGCGACCGCTGTGGCCAAGGGGCTGCTGGCGGGCAAGAGCATTGCGATAATAAACTCCGAGAAGGCGATAATGATCGGCAACAGGCAGGTGACCGCTAAGAGGTACTTCACAAGGCTGCGCCTGCAGGAGAAGGCCAACCCTGAGCACTCCCCCTACTGGCCGAGAAGACCGGACATGCTGGTGAAGCGTTCGATACGCGGCATGCTGCCCTTCAGGACGGCCACGGGGAGGGGCGCGTACAAGCGCCTTTTCGTCTTCATGGGCGTTCCTGCGGCGTTCGCGAAGTCGAAGCCGATAGAGATAAAAGCGAAGGACGCGAATAAGATTTACATGCCGCACTTTACGGTGGAGGAGCTCACGCGCCTCCTAGGCTACAACAAGCGATGATCATGGCAGAAGAAACAGCGCAAGCCCAGACCGTGCAGGCGCAGGTCCCTGCGCAGGCCGCTGCCCAGGCTGGGCAAGCCGCCCAGGCGGGCGCCGCGAAGAAGGCTATCCAAAGGCGCGCTCCGGCCGGCACGGGAGCCGCCAGGAAGCGCCCCGCAAAGAAGAAGGAGGTCACGGTCGCGACAAGCAAGCGAAAGGAGGCAGTGGCAAGGGCATATGTGCGCAAGGGCACCGGCATAGTGACGGTAAACAACTTCGACGTCTCTACCACAGAGCCCGCGGAGCTCAGAAGGCTTATGACTGAGTCGCTTCACATCTCCAACGTCACCGAGGACGTCGCAAAGGGCGTCGACATAAACGTCAACGTGCGCGGCGGAGGCCAGAGCGGTCAGGCGCAGGCGGTGCGCAGCGCGATAGCCAAGGGCATATCGGACTACGCCGACAGCGACGCGGTGCGCAGGGAGTGCATACGCTTCGACAGGTACATGATAATCGACGACACGAGGCGCGTCGAGCCTAAGAAGTTCAAGGGCCCGAAGGCGCGCGCGAGGTTCCAGAAATCATATAGGTGACTCGATGGTACCTTGGACTTATCTGCTGATCCCTGCAATCATATGGTCCCTGTTCTGGAAGGGCTGGGCGCTTTGGGTTGCGGGCAACAGGAAGGAAAAGGTCTGGTTCGTCGTCCTGTTCCTGCTGAACACGCTCGGCGTGCTTGATATAATTTATCTGCTGCTACGCAGAAAGAAAAGGGAGTCCAAGAGGAGGAGATGATACTATGATGATGCCGGTCAGGTGCTTCAGTTGCGGCGCGGTAGTTGCGGACAAGTGGGAAGAGTACTACAGGCGCGTGAACAAGGAGCACGAGTCAGCCGAGAAGGTGCTCGACGATCTCGGAGTGAAGCGCTACTGCTGCAGGCGCATGTTTATTAGCAATGTTGAGCTAATAGACGAATTCATGCAGTTCGGTAGAAAATGATGATGGGGTCGTCTGCTAGTTTGGTAGGCTTTCAGCATGGGGTGCTGGAGACCCGAGTTCAAAAGAAACCTGAAAATCTCGGCGGCCCCAAAGTGTTTAGCAAAAGAGGAATGATGCAATGGTAGAAGAGCCGGTTCTTGCAGGCCAGGACGATTATCGCGACGCTGGCGTGCATTTCGCCACGAAGGTCAAGAGCCCCGGTATGAAGAAGTTCATCTACAAGGTGAGGAACGACGGCCTTTACCTCCTGGGCATAAAGACCATAGACTCAAGGCTCGTCGTAGCGGCGAAGATGCTCGCGAGGTACGAGCCGGGCACGATAGTCACCACCGCGTCAAGGATATATGCCATCGCGCCCGCGCAGAAGTTCGCGGAGCTCATCGGAGCGAAGTTCATCAAGGGCAGGGTGGTGCCTGGCATATTCACGAACCCGAACAGGCCGGACTTCATGGAGCCCAGGCTCCTGTTCATAAGCGACTCGAGGAACGAGAAGCAGGCGGTGAAGGAGGCGATGAAGGTGGACATACCCATCATAGCGCTTAGCGACACCGACAACTCCACGAAGTTCATCGACCTTGTGATACCCGCGAACAACCGCGGAAGGCGCTCGCTCGCGTTCATCTACTACGTCCTCGCGCGCGAGGTGCTCAAGGCGCGGGGCGCGATCTCGAAGGACGAGGAGTTCAAGTACTCCATAGACGACTTCGAGGCGAAGGTCGAGGCAAGGCAGATGCCAAGGCCAGAGCCGTAGCTTTTACTACACCTGCACGTAGAACAGCGCAGAGGCGAGGAATATCAGTATCGACGCGGCCATCGCGCCGAGGCTTATGCCTCTCGCAGTGTCGAAGAACCTTCTCGAAGGCTTCCCCGCATATCTCACCGCCACATACAGCAGCGCCATGTCCACGGCCAGTATCGGCGCGATGTAAACCGCGTTTCCCGCGAAGGGCAGCGCAGCGAAGAACATGTACGCGCTTATTCCTATCGCCTCGACATAGAGCGCGAGCGCCACGTATGCCGAGCGCCTGATTCCGATCGTGCGCACAATGTTCCGGGTATGCCGCGCCCTCACGTCGCCAGCGTAATCGCGGATCATGCCGTGTATCTCCCTCGCGAGCCCGCTGAGGAACACGACGAGCGCTATCATGACTATGCTGGCCTGGAGCGCGCCCACGACAACGAAGTTGCCGTATATGAACGGTATCGCCATCGAGAGAGCAATGAACGCGTTGCCCGCCAAGGGCATGTCCTTTAGCTTGTAGCTGTACAGCGCCGCGATAAGCGCGAAGCCGAGCGCCACCGCGAGCGCAGGCGCGTTTATGAAAGCGCTGGCAGCGACGCCGACGAGCATCGCGGCTACGCCTACCGCAAGCGCCTCCCTTCTCGTCACCGCGCCGGTAACTATCGGCCGCCTCCTCCTGTTTATGGTGTCTGCTGCTACGTCGAAGTAGTCGTTCAGCGCGAACGAGCCCATGCTGATGAATACCGGCGTTATCAAGCTGAGCGCCAGCACAGGCGCGCTGGGCAGGTAGCCGGATATTACCTCCGCCGCTATGACAGCCACTGCAAGCATCGCGCTGTGCTCTATGCGCGTGAGCCTCATCACGGCCTCAAGCTTGTTCACGCGAATCTATCTGCAGAACAGCATATAACTTTTTGCGTTGCGCCTTAATCTGGCGCTATGAAGCGAGAGCAGTTTTGCACAAAAGGCTTAAGTACGCTGCATCCATTTTCTGCTCGGGCATTGCGATGAGGTGGCGTCAGAGGCGCAGGAGCGGGATGTACGACAACGCGATATGCGGTCCATGTCCGAAGGCCGAGCCGCTGAAGCTTTTCGGCAACGGCAACGCCCCGCTGGAATACGGCGGCATCGTAGGTCAGGGCGCGGAGAGGGATGGGGTATCAAACTTGCCAGCGCCTGCAGTTCTACGCGGGCTCTACTCCGAGGGCGCGGGATAGCGCAGCCCGCGCAGGCTCGCAGCACCACAAACTATAAATAGCTGTATTGCTCCCGCTTAGCAGTGCTTGCATGCGCCGCGGGAATCCATCACGGTCCAGGCAGCAGTCTTCGCTCGAGTTCCTGACAACCTACGCATGGGCGATACTCATCATAGCGCTCTTCATAGCGGTCGTCGTGGTAATTTCTCTGTCAAAGCCCGCAGCCAGCTACCTCCCGTCGCAGTGCAGCATCACGCCACTATTCCCGTGCATAGACACGCGGCTCTACTACAATGCGATAACTCCGCTTACGTTCACGATAGTGTTTCAGGACAATCTCGGCCAGGCGATGTACTTCCCCGCGAACGCCTTCAACGTTACTATGACAGGAGTCGGCGTCTCCGGAACGCAGTCCAGCCTCGGAAGCTGCGCCCCGGCATTCCTTCCATCGGGCTCTCAGGCGGTGTGCACGACGCAGATACCCGGCAACCTGAAGCCGCCCTCGGGCACTACGAAATCAACGTCATTCTCAATCACCTACCAGCTTTGCACAGGCGGCGCCCAGTCCAGCTGCGCCAGCACAGCGTACACGACTACCGGTACGTCCCTGCAGAGGCTCAATGTAAAGTAAACCTATAAAATACCCGCTCAACTCGTTTTAATAGGTTCCTGACATTCACATGTTCCTCACCGACAGATTCTCCCTAATCATTTCACCACCACAGTTACCTCAAAGATATCCGGCCAGATACGCAAGAACGCAGGAATAGGCGTGAATCATCACCTTCTTTATTCCGATAAACCTGTTCTTTGAAAGTCCAAACCTCTCTTTCAGCAACGAGAAGAGCCGCTCTATCGA
>CAYNNI010000053.1:0-4787 GCA_964398805.1 Microcaldota archaeon
TTTAGGCTTTGAAGTTCGGATTTGCTATGAATCCTGAACTCTGCCTTGCTGGCTTTGCGGTGTAATCGGACACCGCTCTTGTCGTCGTAATTCCTTTCATGGGCCCGCGGAGAGTCGAACTCCGATCTCTAGCGTGTAAGGCTGGCGTCTTGACCGTTGGACCACAGGCCCGCAAAAGGAATATTCGGGGCGCAGACTAAAATCCCTTGTGTTGCCTCACTTCTCGACTGGACGGACGCTGTCGATGACGTACCTCCCGACCATTCCCTGCCAGGTCGTGTGGTGCGCCGTCACTTCTAGCCTCTTCCGGAACAGCGGAGCGTCCAGGACGAAGGTCTCCGCCTCGCCGCCCTCGAACAGCATGTTGACTCCGTACTTCTTGTTAAGCGCGATAAGCTTCTTTACCATGGTCGTGTCTATCCTGGCGCCAAGCATGCTCTGGTCGAAACCCTCTGCGGAAACCTGCGTTATTATCGCGTTGTAGGATCTGGTCAGCTCCTCGAGTTCCACCAACGGGTCTATGTGCCAGAGGGGGGAGGCGTGCTTTATGCCGTTCCTTGCGCATATGGCATCCACCTCCTTCTTCTGGTAGTTGCTTGCCACGGCACCGGTGACCAGCTCGGTCACCTTGTTCTTCTTGAGCGCATTCTCAAGAACCACCAGCTCCTTGTCCTTCTCCCCTTTCGTGGAAACGCGGACCTGCTTTATGCCTAGCGCTTCTGCCTGAAGGGACGTGAACTCTACCGCAGGCCTGTGAAACATGAAGCTGTACTCGTTGACGGGCATCATGGTCAGCAGAAGCTCGACATCATCGCCCTTATCGTGCATCCTGTGGACTGCAAGCGTAGAGTCCTTTCCGCCGCTGAACAGGCAGGCGCGCATCATCTCACTTCGCGTCACTGGAAGGGCATATGTGCCGCAGCGTACAGTCGCTGCAGTACTTCCTGCGCGCAGTGCATACGTCCCTTCCCAGCGCTATGAAAAGGTGGTTTATGTCGCCCCAATCCCTTCTTGGTACTAGCTGCATGAGCCTGCGCTCTATCTTTTCGGGATTTCTGGTGCGCACCAATCCTAGCCTGTTGGACACGACCACGCAGTGCGTGTCTATCGCTATGCCCTCAACGATGCCGAAGGCGTTGGTAAGGACGACGTTAGCGGTCTTCCTGCCGACCCCGGGAAGCGTCGTGAGAAGTTCTATGCTAGCAGGAACCTTGCCGCCGAAGTCTGAGAGTATCGTTTTTGCGGCGCCAACAATGCTCTTGGCCTTGTTCCGGTAGAGCCCGATGCTACCTATGAGGGGGTAAAGCTGCTGCGGCCTGAGCTTCGCGTACGCTTCAATCGCAAAGTGTCTCTTGAACAGCTTCCGCGTTATCCTGTTGACCTGGGCGTCCTGGGACTGCGCGGACAGGACAGTCGCCACCAGCAGCTCCCACGGATTTGCGAACTCCAGGAACGTGTGCATCTCGGTCCGGTACCGCCTCTTCAGCAGGCGTATGACCTCGCGCACGTAGGCTTCTTTCTCCATTAGGATACCGATAAATAACATTCTTCAGAAAGATAATTTATGCCTGTCGCAAAGCGCCTGGAGGACAAACAAGCTTCCGAGCTCGCCAACAAGCTCAGCGACTTCTACACGGACGTGCGCTACTACCTGAACTTCAAGACGCCCGTTGATCTCGTGGCGGCGGCGATACTGTCGGCGCAGACGCACGACGAGACTGTGAACAGGCTCACGCCCGCGCTTTTTGCAAGATACAAGACCGCAAAGGACTACGCCGGCGCCAAGCCGGAGGAGCTCCTTGGCTACATCGGGAGCGTCACCTTTGCCGGAAACAAGGCGAAGAACATCATAAACACGTTCAAGGCGATAGAGCAGAGATACGGTGGGAAAGTGCCGGACACCATGGAGCAGCTGACCGAGCTGCCAGGAATAGGAAGGAAGACTGCGAACACAATCCTCATAAACGCTTATGGCATAGTGAAGGGCATACCCGTTGACACGTGGGTGATAAAGCTCTCGTATAGGCTCGGCCTCAGCCTCAGCAAAGAGCCTGACAAGATAGAGCAGGATCTGATGCGGTTCCTGGACAGGAAGCGCTGGCACAATTTCGCTTATGTGCTCAAGGCGCACGGCAAGGCCATATGCCAGGCAGTGCCGTACTGCAGCAAGTGCCCTGTTGACAGCATCTGCCCGAAGAACGGAGTTACCAAGAGGTATTGAATGCGAGTGATAGCCGACCTGCACACACATTCCAGGTTCGCGAGGGCGTGCAGCGCGCAGATAACGATAAGTGCGATGGCAGCCACGGCCAAGAACAAGGGACTCGGCTTGATCAGCACGGGAGACATGTTCCATCCGGAATGGCTCGGCGAGGTGAAGCGCGAACTTGGCGACGGTGGTAACGGCCTGTTCTACTTGAAGAGCGGAGACCGGTCGGTCGCATTCGTGCTGGGCGCGGAAGTATGCACGATATCATACGACAAAGGCGCGGCGAAGAAGGTACATCACTGCATACTCCTTCCGAGGCTGGAGTCCGTGGACGCGCTCTCAAGCGTGCTGGGCAAGTACGGCAGCCTCCACAGCGACGGGAGGCCGACACTGATGATGAGCGCGGCTGCTCTTGTCGAAAGCGTTTTCAATGTGGACCAGAATGCATTCGTCTTTCCGGCGCACGCCTGGACGCCATACTACGGCGTGCTTGGCGCGATGTCGGGGTTCAGTTCGATAAAGGAGGCATACGAAGACCAAGAAATGCGCATTCGTGCATTGGAAACGGGATTGAGCAGCAGCCCGGATATGAACTGGAGGATATCCGCCTTGGACAAGTACGCGCTTGTCTCGGGGAGCGACATGCACTCGCTCGGGAACATGGGCAGGGAAGCCTGCGTGTTCGATGTGGACGAGCTCTCATACAGCAACGTCATAAACGCGATAAAGGGCAAGAGTACACGAAGCTTCAAGGAGACTGTCGAGTTCTTCCCTGAAGAGGGCAAGTACCACTACGACGGCCACAGGGACTGCCAGTTCTCTGTGAATCCGGAAAGCAAGATAACGAACTGCAAGGTGTGCGGCAAGCCGCTAGTTATCGGCGTGCTGCACCGGGTCGACGACCTGGCGGACAGGCCGGCGGGGTTCGTGCCGAAGGGCGCGATACCTTTCGTGACTAACGTCCCGCTTGCGGAGATAATAGCGTACGTGACTAAGAAGACGAAGTACTCTGTTGTAGTGAACGAGACCTACAACAAGATGCTCGGGGAGCTTGGGAATGAGTTTGAGATATTGAACGTGGCAAGCGCCGATGAGATCCGCGAAGTGGCTGGTGGCGACATCGCGCAGGCCGTAGAGAACGTCAGGACCCGGCGGATAAGCATAGCGCCGGGCTATGCAGGAGTGTACGGGAGGCTCGAACTGCTTGAGAGGGGCAAGGGCGCGGCCAACACCCGCAGCGTGAGGCAGCGCAGCCTTTTTGACAATTAGTTGGCGATGCAATGGATGAGAAACTGGACAGTTTTCTTAGGGAACGGATACGCAGCGTGCCGAACTATCCGAAGAAGGGAGTCACCTTCAGGGACATAACTCCGCTCCTAAAGGACGGCGAGGCGCTCGCGATATGCGTCGGTGAGCTTGCGCGCCGCTTCAAGGGCAGGAAGATAGACTACGTGGCAGGCATAGAGGCCAGGGGCTTCATACTCGGCGGGGCGCTGGCTGTGGCTCTGGGATGCGGCTTCATTCCAATAAGGAAGAGCGGGAAGCTTCCGCGAAAAGTGGTGAGCAAGGAGTATGCGCTCGAATACGGCACCGCAGTGATAGAGGTGCACCAGGACGCGGTAGAGCCGGGAAAGAGCGTGCTGATAGTGGACGACCTCATAGCCACAGGAGGTACTGCGAAGGCTGCTGCCGAGCTGCTTGAGGGGATAGGCGCGCACGTGGCTGGCTTCGCCTTCCTTGTAGAGCTTTTGGATTTGGGCGGGGCAGGGAAGCTGAAGCCGCTCGAGTCTTTCAGCCTTATAAGGTATTGAGGCGTGCAATGACTACGTAAGCGGTACTTCTGGGATATGGGCTTTTCCGCGCCTCGAACAAGGAGTACGCGCGCTGCGCGAGGGACTTTGCAGAGTTCGTGAACAAGAGCGGCGCCGACTTCGCAATCCTGTGCGGAGGCCGCACTAATCCGCAGCACGCATCAGAATCCGAGGCCTGCTCTATTGCAGAGTACCTAAGGCAAAGCTCGGGGATTGCCTAAAGAGTAAATGCTATGTCTCTCAAGCGAATGAAACGCTATGCAAATTGATAGCCTACAACATAACAGTTCTGATTAATGCTATGTATGAGTTGAGGATAGAACCTAAGCTACTTGCTCTATCTTGATTATGTCATTTGCACTAAGGAAACCTTTTGAGTGTGTGCTTGTTATTTCTCTTGTTGCATTAATTTCAGCTTGTCCCAAATTTTCAGCATCTACAATTATGCCGTATTCCCTGCGGTCTCCCAATTGACCTGAAGCTAATTCCTTTCTGAAATTTACTCTATATCTTGCCATGAAATCACACGGTTATTTCAACCAAAGAACGTATATAGGCATCTTATCGCTTCGTCTATCGTCGTCTGCTCCTAAAGTCTTCCCTCTGCTCCTTTAGTCGCCTTTAGGAGCGACTTTTAGAGCAAAGCCCGCGGCATGCAAAGCCATATATATCTAACCGGCTCAATCATATCTTCGACAAAAAGGCAGCGTTTTTTATGGCTGACAAAGAAGCTGGCAACAAACTAGTTGCAGCTGTAAGGATAAGGG
>CAYNNI010000054.1:0-25078 GCA_964398805.1 Microcaldota archaeon
AGAGCAAAGAGACCCAAGAGATAGAGAGAAAGGAGTCTTTCCATAGCAACCAAGAAATATCTAAGCAGATGTGCGGTTTGGCTAACGTTTATGGTGGTGTTATACTACTAGGAGTTACCAGCAAAGGAGAAGTTGTAGGCATACCTAAAAGTGAGCTTGATGAGACGCAGCAAAGGCTATCGTCTGCTGCACAGGCGGTGACACCACCTATATTGCCATCAATAGAAGTGCACGAAATAGATAACAAATTCGTTATAGTCACAACAATTCAACGCGAATGAAGAAAAACCGCTATCCCGAATCTGCAAACCTGGGTTCAAATCCCAGCAACCCCAAGTGATGTTAACATGGACAGAACCCCGAGACTGGAACGCGGCACCTTAAACAAGGACAGCAAGGAGATAGAAATCAAGGTCCGGATAGAGCATCCTGAGGTGCTGGAAGCTTTCCTGAAGAAGAATGCAAAGCCGGCAGGCGATTACCGCCAGATAGACGAGTACTTCACCCCCGCCCACAGGGACTTCCTTGCCAGGGAGCCCATCAAGGAATGGCTGAGGCTCAGGAGCGAGCCCGGCAGGTACACGGTCAACTACAAGAACTTCTATTACAACAAGGAGGGCAAGACCACAGAAGCTGACGAGTTCGAGACGCAGGTGAGCGACGTCGATATCATGCGTCGCATCTTCCGCGCGCTGGACCTGAAGCCAATCGTCATCGTAGACAAGACGCGGCATTCCTGGCTGTATGGCGACTACGAGATAAGCATAGACCACGTTTCGGGCATCGGCACCTTCATCGAGATAGAATCTAAGAGAACTGGAAAGGACTCGAAGAAGATAACTGCGGGCATGATGGCCTTCCTCAGGGGCATGAAAGTAGGGAAAATAGAGAGAGATTACCAGGGATACGCCTTCCTCAAACTGTTCCCCGAAAGATCTAAGTTTTCCAAGAACTAGTCGGAAATCACAAGCTTATTATTTTTTTATAGACAAAAGGGTCTTGTTAAACTTGTGCCCTTTCTTTCAAGCGCCTGCAGAGTGCGCTTCTGTGACATCGACAGGTAGAAAGCAATGGAATATGTTCAAGATTTCAAATGGAAGCGCGGGATGAGCGTAGACGCGCTGGTGGATGGCTATGGAGGCCTCGGATTCCAGAGCGCGGAGCTTGAGAAAGCAGCAAAGATACTTGTAAAGATGAAGGAAAGCGGGGCAAAAATATTCCTCACCTTCACGTCGAACATGGTGACTTCGGGCCTCAGGGGGTTCTTCGCCCAGGTTATCCGCCTGAGGATGGCCGACGCCATAGTAACGACCGTCGGGTCCATAGAAGAAGACCTGATGAAGGCGCACGGCGAGAAGTTCCCGATAGGCGACTTCCATTCTGACGACACCGCGCTGCACGAAGAGGGCACCAACAGGGTGGGAAACATATTCATAACCAATTCCAGCTATGAGAAATTCGAGGGGCTGATGCGCGGCGTCTTCAGCGACCTCTACAAGAAGCAGCACAGGTGGCCCGTCTCGGACATGCTCAGGGCCATAGGCCTGACGCTGAAAGACAAGGATTCGATACTTTACCAGGCGGCAAAGAACAGCATCCCGGTTTACTGCCCGGCGATAACCGACGGCGCCTTCGGCTTCCATGCCTTCATGTTCCAACAGGATCATCCGGACTTCGTCATAGACGTCGTGAAAGACTTCGGCAACATACTCCTCTACGTGAACCATGACGACCGGAAGGGCGTCATCGCGCTCGGGGGAAGCATCTCGAAGCACCATGCCCTGTTCGCGTGCCTGCTCAACGGCGGCGCCAACTACGCGGTGTACATGACTACCGCGCACGAGACCTCGGGAAGCATGGGCGGCGCCACCACAGACGAGGCGAAAAGCTGGGGCAAGATTGCTGAGAGCGATGACGTATGCACCGTCATAGGGGACGTGACGATAACGTTCCCGTTGGCGATGATAAAGGCGCTAGAAACTCTCGGAAAGAAGGGAGTCGTAAAAGGCGATTAGGTGCCCGAGGAATCCCGCTTCGTTTTGAGCAGGTCAAAGCTACTTAGGCAGTACAAAGCGATTTCAAGCCTTGTGGACAAGGTGTCTTACAGTTTCAAGACCAACCCAACAGTCGGCACCCTCCTAGAAAAGGCCACCAACTGCGATTTCGCAGTGCATTTCGGGAGGACGCTAGACCTGATAGAAGACAAAGGCAGGGTATGGTTTCTTGCCCTTGCGCTGAGCACAGCAAGCCTCGACCAGTTGCTCTCGGTTGGAGTGCGGTCCTTCATAATCGAGAACAGCAAGGACCTTGAGACCCTGCTGGACTATGCCAAAAGGCGCGGAGAGAAGATAAACTTGCTGCTTCGCATGCGCATGAAGGAACACACCGTAAAGACCGAGAGCCATTACGTCTACGGCATGTTCTCTTCTGAGATAAACGAGCTGATTCCAAAGCTTAAGGGCAACGAGAGCATAGGGCTGCTCGGGATCCATTTCCACAGGAGGACCGAAAACATAGGCGAATGGGAGATAAAGGATGAGCTGGCCGAGCTGCTAAGCCCAGAGACGATGGGCAGCATCGACATCCTCAACATCGGCGGCGGCATTCCGGTCGAGTACAAAAACTACAGCGTCCAGACCCTGCCGTACATATTCAGGAAGATAAAGGAGGCAAAGAAGTGGGCGAACTCGTACGGGGCGAAGCTGATGGCAGAACCTGGCAGGTTCATCTCGGCGCCGTGCATAGAGCTTCACAGCAGGATAATCGGCGTGGCGGGAAATACGGTTTTTGTAAATTGCTCGGTGTACAATTCGGCGATGGATACGATAGTGGACAACGTAAAGCTGCCCGTGAAAGGCGAATTGAAAAAGGGCAGAAGCTACCTGATAAAGGGCTGCACTCCCGATTCGAGAGACATTTTCAGGTACAGGGTGCATCTTAAGAGCGCAAAGGTCGGGGATCCCATAGTCTTCTCTAATGCAGGGGCTTACACATACACCACCAACTTCTGCAACCTCCCGGCGCTGAAAACCGTGATAACCGCCTGACTCCCGGGCATCCGCTTCTTCTCAGCCCGTGCGAACAAGAAGAGTTAAAATCGGAAGCATCCAACACAACCCATACGCATCCGAATGATAAAATGGCCTACTTGCTATCTGCAGCCTACATAACAAAAAGCATCTCCGGTGTGATACTCGGCGTCATCCAGGGAATAAGCGAATGGCTTCCAATAAGCAGCAAGACCCAGATAATAATAGCATCGAATTATCTCTTAAACCTGAACTTCCAGCAGGCTTACACTTTCGGGCTTTTCATGGAAGTTGGCACCATACTTGCAGCAGCGATATACTTTAGAAATGAGCTGGCATCGCTTTCGAGGGCGTTGTTAGGCGCCGGCACCCTCCCGCAGAAGAGGCTTCTGGCATATGTGGTGGTGACCACAGTCATAACGGGCGTGATCGGCGCGCCTCTCTACCTGATAGCCGACTCAATAACGGGTGCGTCTGTGGGAATTCCGATGCTTGTGATTGGCATGGTCCTCATATTCGACGCGCTCCTGATAAGGCACTCGAGGAAAAGCCAGAAGAGTGCGCAGAACGGCAGGAGGTTCGAGGACCTCAAGCTAAGGGACTACCTTCTGGTGGGCGCGGCGCAGGGAATCGCGGCGCTTCCAGGAGTAAGCAGGTCCGGAATCACCACCAGCACCATGCTTCTGTTGGGCGTAAAGCCTGGCGAGGCCTTCAGGCTGTCCTTCCTGATAGGCATATTCGCCTCCACAGCCGCATTCCTGCTTACCTTGGTTGCCACGGGTGCGAACGTTTCCGCAGCTCTCGAAGGCATCGGGATTTACGGCCTAACGGTTGCAATGATAACGTCGACGCTGGTAAGCCTCCTCCTGATAGACTTCCTGATTAAAATAGCGAGCAAGTCGAAGATCGTCTATCTCACCGCCGCTCTGGGTGTGATAGCTATCGCGAGCGGGTCGCTCTACCTTGCCTTCAGCCTATAGCGCTCTAGCGCACAACTTCCGTGCCGGAAGTTCCTTCGAGTATCGCGCTGATCTTAAACAGGTTTCCAATGAACGCTCGCTTTCCCCCCCTCCTAACAAACTCTGTGCAAGCCCGCAGCTTGGGCCTCATCGTGCCCTCCTCAAACGCGCTCAAATTGAGCTTGCCAGCCGCGATTCTCCTTATGGGTCCTGCCTTTCTCTTGTAGTCCCTATATACCAGATCGATATTGGTCAGTATCGCAAGGGTGTCCGCGCCGAGCGAGCTTGCCAAAAGCTGTGACGTAGCGTCCTTGTCTATCACGGCGTCCACGCCCCTGCATGCCCCGCGCTCAGCGACCACAGGTATCCCGCCGCCTCCAGCTGCAATCACGATTGCTTTCTCCGCGGCGAGCGCCCTTATCGCCTCCAGTTCCACCACCTCCAGCGGCGCCGGCGACGCAACAACTCTCCTGTATCGTCCGCGCTCCTCTACAAAGCGGAATCGGCCCCGTTTGAGCGCGTCCTCCAGTTGAGCTTTGGTGTAGAACGGCCCGATCGGCTTTGTGGGCTCATCAAAGGCAATGTCCCTGCGGTCAACGCGCACATGGCTGAGCACAACAACGACTTCCCTTTTCGTGCCCATCTTGTAAAGCTCGTGCATCAGCGCCATCTCCAGCATAGTTCCTATGATCGCCTGGGTCTCAGCGGTAAGGACATGCAACGGCATTCCAGGTATCTCTTTCTCTGCGAACCCATTCCGCAGGAGCTCATCCCCTACCTGGGGTCCGTTTCCATGGGTAATCACGATTCCGAGTTCTTTCCTCCTGAGCAGGGGCCTGAGGCTTCTCGCAAGCCTTGCCGCGTTGGCGTACTGCACTTCGAAGGTCGGTTTATCGCCAAAATCGAGCAGGGCGTTCCCGCCTATAGCAAGGACAAGCGTTTTCACGTTTGAAGCTTCGATAAAAAGAAGTTAATACTTATCGTGAGATTATCTGCCCTGATTACTTGATAAAACTACTCATATTCGACATAGGCGGGGTGATAATAGACTTCACGGAGGCAGAGTACATATTCTACATATCCGACAAGCTCGGCCTCGACGTGAACGAGTTCGCAAAGACCTTGGACCCGATGATAGATCAGATGGAGCTCGGGAAGCTGAGGGCCAAAGAGGCGGAGTTCAGGCTGTCCTGGAAGTTCAAGATCCCCGAGGTGGACCTGGAGTGGGTCAGCGCATACAAAAAGCTGGCAAGGCTCAACAATTCGGTGGCGAGCATGGTGTCCCGGCTTTCAAGGAAATACCCCCTGGTTCTGCTGACCAACATCAGCGCGAGCAGGTATCTGGAGTCCCAAAAGCTTCTTCGAAACGTACGGCGCAAAAGGACGTTCACGTCATACCATCTTCATTTGAGGAAGCCGGATTCGAGGATATACCGCCATGTTCTAAAGACGATGCGCGTGAAGCCGCAGGAGGCTGTGTTCATAGACAACATGCTGGAGAACGTTTACGGAGCCAAGAGGGTGGGCATCAATGCCGTACTCTTCACCAGAGCGGCAAAACTTAAGAAAGACCTGGCGCATTTTGGCGTGCATCCGTAAGTCCCAGCAGACGCGCTGCAGACTGGGAAGGCTTAAAGAGATGAGTCACACATCTCTGATTGTGCGCTTCCGTTCTGGGAGCGGCGTGTTTAGATGGATAAAGGCGCTGAGAAAACAGGAATCACTGCGAAGAAGGCAGAAAACTTCGATGAATGGTACTCGCAGATCATAATCAAGTCTGGATTCGTGGATTACACAGCGGTCTCGGGCTGCCTCGCGTTCAGGCCTGACAGCTATTTCGCCTGGGAGTCGCTTCAGGCAGCAGTCGATGCTCTCTTCAAGAAGGAGGGGATCCAGAATACATACTTCCCGCTGCTCATACCAAAACGCCTTCTCGAGAAGGAGACTGAGCACATCGCGGGCTTTTCTCCGGAAGTGGCATGGGTGACCAAGACCGGAAACTCCGCACTTGCGGAGGAGCTCGCAATCAGGCCAACATCAGAGACCATAATGTACGAATGCATGGCAAGCTGGATCCAGTCATGGCGGGATCTGCCGATGAGGCTGAACCAGTGGAACTCTGTCCTGAGGTGGGAGTTCAAGCACCCTGTACCGTTGCTTAGGAGCAGGGAATTCCTCTGGAACGAGGGCCACAGCGTTTTTGCGTCACAGAAAGAGGCGGATTCAGAGCGCGACACCATACTGGGCATTTATCAGAAGATACTCAAGGATTACCTGGCGCTTCCCGGAATCGTGGGCATGAAATCCGATTCCGAGAAGTTTGCAGGGGCCGTTGCAAGCTACAGCATCGAGCATATGCTGCCGGACGGCAGGGCCATACAAGGGCCCGACTTCCACAGCGACGGCCAGAACTTCTCGAAAGCCTTCGATATCCGCTTTGTCGACCGCGACGGTAAGCAGGAGTACGGCTATCAGAATACGTTCGCGATAACCACCCGCGAATTCGGAGTCATGGTTGCGGTACACGGCGACGACAGGGGCCTCATAATCCCACCGAAGCTTGCGCGCCTGCAGGTGGTGATCGTGCCGATATACACCGACAAGAACAAAGACGCTGTACTCAAGGAGGCGGAAAGGCTGTATTCCACAATAAAGGGCAGGTTCAGGGCATTCCTGGACGACCGCGACATTTACTCCCCCGGCTGGAAATTCAACGAGTGGGAACTCAAGGGGGTTCCGGTGAGGCTGGAGCTGGGAGAGCGCGACATAAGCGCCGGAAAAGCGATTGCAGTAAACAGGCTCACGCTAAAGAAGGAGGCGCTTTCCCTCAAAGACGCGGAGAGCGGCATAGCCGCGATCCTCGAGAGGATTCAGTCAGAGCTCTTCAAGAGCGCGGAGCAGCGCTTAATCTCCAGCATCCACCGGGTAAGCTCGTACGACGAGCTAAAGAAGGTGTCAAAATCAAAAGGAGGCTTTGCCCAGGCAGGATGGTGCGGCGATGCGTCATGCGAGCTGAAAGCCAAGGGCGAGACGGGCATGAAGATAACCAACATGCCTCTAGACGCCCAATCAAGGGCGAGGTCGCTGCGCTGCGTGGTGTGCGGAAAGCCTGCGAAGCACGTCGCGAATTTCGCAAAATCCTACTGACGCGCTACTGTCTGCTCTTCCCGTCGGAGCCCGCAATCCCTCTCCTGCTTTCTTCTAGCAGTCTTAGAGCCTCACCATCGCTTACTTCCGGGAACTCTTCATAGGCCTGCCCCACGGCGTAGAAGAAGCCAGGGACGCTAAGGCAGATTATCCTGCCCACAATTCCGCGCAGCTGCTCCAGGACCTCGTTCGCTGCCACCGGGACTGCAACTGTCACCTCCTTTGGATTGTGCTTCTTAACAAAGGCGATTGCTGCAAGCATCGTGTATCCCGTCGCTATCCCATCATCCACCAATATTACGGACCTGCCTGATATCTGCAATTTCCTGCCCTTCCTGAAAAGCAGAACACGTCTCCTTATCTCTGCCTTTTCTTTCCTCACCGCCTCGGTCACGTACTTCTTCATCTCATCCGACGCGTTCTCCTCCTCCGCAAAATACGTACCGTCCTCCACGGCCGCGCCTACGGCTGCCTCCGGATCCGACTCCGCCCCTATCTTCCTGGATATTATGACGTCCAGCTCCATTCCAAGTTGGTTTGCGATTTCGTGCCCAACTACCACGCCGCCCCTGGGAATTGCGAGCAGCAGCGGCTTCGTAAATTCTATTTTCCTAAGCTCCTCCGCAAGCAGCCTCCCCGCCTCCTCCCTGCTCCCAAATCCCTCAAACGACACGCGCTCGTTATAAAGTGAGCGTCAAGATTAAGAATCATAGTGGGCATAGTTAGTCAGAGCCCCGTCATCTAGCTGGCCAAGGATAGCGGGCTTTGGACCCGCGTACATCGGTTCGAATCCGATCGGGGCTATGTCAGTTACGTGGAAATATGATGTCCTGGTATTACCTTGCGCTCGCATCGTCAGCGATGCTTGGCATTGCCACGCTATTGGAGAAGCGCACCCTCAAGGCGGAGTACGCGATGGCGTACAGCACAAGCGTCTCGATAGTCATGGCGATAATCTCCTTAGCGTTCATACCGCTAATACCCCGCGCGAACCTCGGCATAAGCGCAGTGTCCATGCTCCTGATATACGCGCTGAGCCTCATATCCGCCACGATATACTGGCTGCTTGCCAGGGTGTACCGGCACGGAAGCGTCTCGGTGGCGTCCCCGGTATACAACGCGCTGCCCAACTTCTTCGTAGTGTTCTTCGCATTCTTGTTCCTGAACGAGACGCTGTCTGTCTCTCAGTACATGTTCATAGGAATCCTGATGGCGGCCACATACATGATAATGTTCACCGGAAAGCCTCAGTTCAAGAGCAGAAAGTACGTTTACTGGCTGATTTTCGCGTCGCTTATAGCTGCGGTCCAGGCTACCGCGATGAAGTACCTCCTCTCTGGGATGAGCCCGTATACCTACCTGATCCTGCTGGAGGTGTTCGTCGCGCTGAACATGGTCGTGGCGATGCAGGTAAAGTACGGGGGCGTAAGGGAGGTGATACGCAACACGTTGACATACAAGAGGGAGGTCGCCGCAATCGCCCTTTTCACCACAGCATATAGGGTGCTCTACTACCTCTCCGCTTCGATGGCGTCCATCGCGGTTGTTTGGCCGATTAGCAACGTCCTTAACGTTATAATGCTTGTCTTCCTGGGCGGTCTGATATTCAAGGAAGGCTTCATAAAAAGGAAGCTTGTTATCGCGGCCGTGATGCTCATAGCCGCATACTTCATAGTGGCGTAGCTCGCTAAAGCTCCTTTGTGGCCCTGTCTACCTCCTTATGCTCGTATATGAACGCTGCTTCTTTCAGGGCCCTCAGGGAAAGCGTTGCGCACTTTAGCCTTACGGGCCCGGGGTCTATTCCCACGATTCCCTTTACCGTGCCCACACCCATCCCTTCTATGTCCTTCAGGCTCTTCCCTTTCACGAAATCGGTGAGCATGCTCGCGCTCGCGATGTTTATCGCGCATCCTGTGCCCGAGAACTTCGCATCAGTGACCAGCCCGTCCTTCAGCTTCAGGTACAACGTCATATCGTCTCCGCACGAAACATTGTTTTCGTGAAAGCTCGCGTCAGCGTCCTTCATAATGCCAAAGTTGTGCGGATGCTCGTAATGCGAGACAATTTCCTCGGCATAAAGGTCTAGGGGCACGTTACTGCACCTTGAAGGTCTTCTTGACTGCCTCTATCGCGTTCGCCGCCTTGTCGATTTCCGATTCGAGGTTATACAGGTAGAAGCTCATCCTGGACACCGCACTCTCCCCAAGGACCTGCGTCACCAAGGGCATCGCGCAGTGATGCCCTGCCCTTATAGCTATCCCCTCGCTGTCAAATATCTGCGATACATCGTGCGGATGCACGTTGTCCACGGCGAACGATATTACGCCTCCCCTGCTTTCCATTTCGCCTTTTCCGGGCCCGAAGACCCTGACGTGCTTGATGCCGTCCAGCCTTTCAAGGGCGCATGACGTGATGCTCTTCTCGTGCTCCCTTATGCGCTCCATCCCAACAGCGTTCAGGTAATCTATTGCGGCCCCAAATCCTATCCCGCCTGCAATGTGCGAAGTGCCGGCCTCGAACTTCCAGGGCAGGTCGTTCCACGCAACGTCCTGGAACGTAACGCTCCTTATCATATCCCCTCCTCCAAGCACGGGCTCCATGCCCTCGAGCAGCTCCCGCCTGCCATAGAGCGCGCCTATTCCTGTGGGACCCAGCATCTTGTGTGCGGACAGCGCAAAAAAGTCGCAGCCGATATCCTGCACATCCACCTTCATGTGCGGAGCAGACTGCGCCCCGTCGACAAGGACCACCGCTCCGCGCTCGTGCGCCTTTCTTGCTATGCTCTTGACATCATTCACGGTCCCGAGGACATTCGAGACCTGCGCGGCCGCGACTATCTTGGGGTTCTTTTCCAGTTGCTCGTCCAGGCTTCTCCCATCCAGCCTGGTCTTGTCCGGATCCAGCTCCACAAAATCGAGGATTGCTCCTTTCCTCCTCGCGAGCATCATCCACGGCACCATGTTGCTGTGATGCTCCATTTGCGTGATGAGTATGTGGTCCCCGCGCTTCACATTCTTGTTGCCCCAGCTCAGCGCGACGAGGTTTATGGCCTCGGTGGCGTTCCGCGTGTAGATTATTTCCTGCATCTCCCTTGCGTTTATCAGCCTTGCCAGCTTTTCTTTGGACTCTATATATTCCGCTGTAGCCTTTACCGCGATTGCGTATATCCCGCGGTGTATGTTGGCGTTGTAAGTCTTGTAGTAATCGGAAATGGCGTCAATGACCTGCGTAGGCTTCTGCGACGTCGCGGCGCTGTCCAGGTATATGAGAGGCTTCCCATTCATGGCTGTGTGCAGTATCGGAAAGTCCTGCCTTATGCGCTCCACATCGAGCCCTGCCGCGCTTTTCCTTCTCATTTCGATTCGCCCTTCAAGTATGGCTCGTATCCCTCCTTCTCGAGCCTTTCGGCGAGGCTTCTGTCTCCAGATGCAACTATCCTGCCCCCTACCATCACATGGACATAGTCCGGGGCTATGTAGCGAAGTATCCTGTTATAGTGGGTTATCACCAACAAGCCTGTCCCGTTCTCCTTTGCGACCTCGTTTATCTTGGCTGACACTGTCTTGACGGCGTCGATGTCAAGGCCAGAATCCGGCTCGTCGAGAATGGCTATCTTGGGCTTCAGGACCGCCATCTGAAGCATCTCCGCCTTCTTCATCTCCCCGCCGGAGAAGCCCTGGTTAAGATGGCGCCCCACGAAGTCCTCCCCCATCTCGAGCGAGGACATGTTGACTTTTAGCTCCTGCATGAACTCCTTCATGCTCGGCGCACTGCTGCCTACTGCCTGCCTTGCATTGTACAAGAAGCTTATGAATCCCACGCCCTCCACACCCACCGGGTTCTGGAACTGCAAGAAAAGGCCCAGCTTCGCCCTCCTGTCCGCGCTAAGCCCGAGAATGCTCTTTCCATCAAGCAGGATGTCCCCCCCGGTCACCTTCACCTTCGGGTGCCCCATCACCGCTCTTGCCAGGGTGCTCTTTCCGGAGCCGTTCGGGCCCATTATCACGTGCGTTTCGCCGGCGCCTACCATGAGGCTTATCCCGTTTACGATCTTCTTTCCGTCCACTTCGACGTGCAGGTCCCGTATCTCGAGTTTCATGCAATCATTTCGTCATGAGTGCGCAACTGAACTTAGCATTCTCCTGGCATACCTTGCACAGTATGCGCTGGCCCCCTTTTATATCGTTTCTGCTGACCCTTTCCACGAACGCTTTGATATCCTCCTTGCCTATCTTTATGTCCGAATGGCGCCTCTTCCTGCCATTTATGTATTTGCTTATCGCAGCCTGAGTGACCCCCAGAAGGACCGCTGCCTTCTGCTGCGTTATTCCGAACTCCTTCGTCATCACGTTTGCCGCGCTCGACTTGAATGCCGGCATGAATTTCTTGGTGACCTTGTCGTAATTGTCAAAGACGCCCACATGCTCACCCGCGCGCTGCCCTCATCCGCTCCGCAATCATCATATTGGCTATCTGCTTTGCCGCATCGTCCTCTATCCGCTCCACCCCATCCGCGAGGAATCCCGCGACCATCAGCTTTCTCGCGTGAGGCTCGGCCAAGCCCCTAGACATCAGGTAGAACAGCTCGTCAGCGTCTACCGGGGCTGTTGCCGAAGAGTGCGTTGCCACGGCGTCGCGCTCGTCCACCGACATCTCGGGAAGCGCGTCCGCATAGGCCTCGCCATCTAGGAGCATGCACCTCTCGCGTATCTGAGACCTGGCTCTCTCTGCCCCCCTTGCGACCCGTGAGAAGCCCTTCAGCATGCACAGCGAAGCGCCCGAGAGCGCAGCCTTTGACCTGAGTTCGGCTTCGGTTTCCGGGGCGGAATTCGAGACGCGCGTATCTATGTCGAATTTCTGCGCAGAGGACCCGATTACCATTTCATTGATCTCTATCAAGCTTTTCCGCGATGCCGCCTCGACGCTGTTTCTGACCCTGGTGTATGCGCCACCCGCATAGACAGAGTTGAATCTGAGGCGCGAGCCCTCCCCCAAGACATCCTTTAAGAAGCACAGGACCGTCGCATCCGCGCTCTCGTCGTGCAGGGCGTTTATTTCAGCGTAAGTGCCTTCACCCATCCTTACCTCGTGCATGGCGCCCGTGACGCCTTCCGGAGGCCCGGATTCGTAGTATTCCGTAAGGTCCAGCCTGGCGCCGTTCCTTAGGCTGACAATTATCTGTGTGCTCGGCGCGGAGCCTTCCGCTATTAGCCTCAGCTTCACCTGCGCCTTGACCCCATAAGGCACGTCTATGAAGATTACGCTCTTCGAATGCGCGTTTACGAACGCTGCATATTTGTCCTCTGAGCTCTTGTGCATGACGCTGCTGAAATGGCTCTCGTCCAGCTCAGCGCTGTCCTTTATGGTTATGAAGCTGCCGTCGTTTATCACGTAATCCTGCCCGCTTATGACGGCATCGAAATCTATCTTGCTCCCCCCCACCTCTTTCCTGGACAGGAAGGCGATATTAGCCCTCGCGCCTTTGCGGCGGAGTCTTTCTCCAAGCTCAAAAGGTATCTCGATGTGATGCCGCTTGTACAGCTCGTTGGTTTCCTGCGGGAGCTCGCCGTAGTTCTTCAGCGCGTCTTCTACGAACTCCTTATAGTTCATCCAATCACATTCCTCCCTTCGACTTCGGGGATATGTCCAGTTTTATAAGCCTCCGTAGTTCCAGCAAGTACTCCAGCGGCAGCGCCTTCGCCAGCGGCTCGATGAAGCCCATGACCGCAGTTGTTGTCGCGTCTTCCTCGCTCAACCCGCGCGACATCAGGTAGAAAAGCAGCTCTTCTCCAAGCCTGCCTGTGCTTGCCTCGTGTGCTATCGCCGCGTCGCTGCGTTGCACCTCCATGTACGGGAAGGTGTTGGTCCTCGAGTCTGCATCCAGCAGCAGCGCCTCGCACCGCGACGTGGCTTTCACATCCGAGGCCCTCTTGTCCACATGGATCAGCCCTCTGAAGGTGGTCACGCCGTTTCCGGAAGATACGCTCTTCGAAACTATCTGCGACGTGGTGCCTGGCGCAAGATGGTATATCTTCCCTCCGGAGTCCTGCTCCTGCCCTTCACCTGCAATCGCAACCGAAAGCACCGAGCCCTTAGCGCCCGGCTCCCGCAAGTACACGCTCGGATACTTCTCATTAACCTTGCTGCCTATGTTGCAGTCGATCCATTCGACGCTTGCGTCCCCATACGCGAACGCGCGCTGCGTAACAAGGTTGTACACATTCTTCGACCAGTTCTGCACCGTTATATACCTCACGTGTGCCTTCTTCATCGCAATTATCTCCACTACTGCGGCATGCAGCGACGCGCTAAGATATATCGGGGCAGTGCAACCCTCTACGTAAGTTACTTCTGCGCCTTCTTCAGCTATGATGAGCGTCCTTTCGAACTGGCCCGCCTTCTCTGCGTTTATCCTGAAATATGCCTGAAGCGGCATCCTGACCTTGACTCCCCCCGGCACAAACACGAACGAGCCGCCGGACCACACCGCAGTGTTGAGCGCCGCGAACTTGTTATCCGTAGGCGGCACGAGCGTGCCGAAATATTTCTGGACCAGATCCGGGCATCTGTGCACAGCGTCGTCCATGCTCATGAATACAACCCCCTGGCTTTCGAGCTCCTTCCTGACATGCGAATACACGACCTCTGAGTCGTATTGCGCCTCTGACCCGGCAAAGAACTTCCTTTCCGACTCGGGTATTCCCAGCTTGTCGAAGGTCCTCTTTATCTCTTCAGGCACTGCGCTCCAGGCATCCTCCTTCTTCTCAGTTGGCCTAAGATAGTAATAGATGTCGTCGTAGTCGATTCCGCTCAGGTCGCAGCCCCAGCGCGGAACAGGCTTGCTTAGGAACTGGTCATAGCCGGCCATGCGCTTCTCCAGCATCCATTCCGGCTCGCCTTTAATCTTGGATATCTCCCGCACTACCCTCTCGGACAGCCCCTTCTTCAGCCTGCGCGTGTACCTTATGCGGTCGTGGAATCCGTATTTCTCGCGGTACTCCTGCTCCTGCATTGCAGGCCTTTTATCTTCAGAATCCGGCATATTTAGGCACTCTTATAACCGAGTTATAAGCTTAGAATGCGGTCTCGGGTATTTAAGCATTGCCCACGTGCGTCGCACCTGGAGTACGCTCCTACATTTCCCGGCCAGTATGTGTTTTAAAATCTTCCAGCGAATAGGTAAGGCACTTGTTTTGCGTGGTATCATGCGGAAAGGGTTTGTCAACGAGTCCACTTACAAGGGCTTTCTAGAAAGCGGAAGGGAACAGGAATTCGACGCGCTGTTTAACTCTGCGGTCAAGGAGGCTCGCCAGGCCTTCGGGGCTGCACATCCGATGTATATTGGAGGCCGGCCCCTCAATGCCTTTGAAAAGATAACGGAGATGTCTCCAATAGACGGTACGGTAATCGGGGTCTTCCAGAAGGGCACGGCGGAACATGCACGGCAGGCGATAAGCGCAGCGCAGAAGGCGTTTCCTTCCTGGAGTGCAACGGGATATGCCGACAGGGTCGCGCTCTTCAGAAAGGCGGCAGATCTCTTCGCAAAGGAGAAGTTCAGGCTTGCGGCCATACTGAGCTACGAGAACGCAAAGTCGAGATACGAGTCCGTAGGCGAGGTCGACGAGGCGATAGACTTCATGCGCTACTATGCGCTCGAGTTCGAGTCCAACAAGGGGTTCGAGCGCCACACAGGCATAAGACAGAGCAGCGCGAAAGTCAACGCCGGATTCCAGGGCGCGCCCTCTAGCGCAGAGAAGGTCAAGATAGCCCTGAAGCCTTACGGCGTATTCGGCGTCATAGCGCCGTTCAACTTTCCAGTGTCGATATCGACGGGGATGAGCGTCGGCGCGATGATCTCCGGCAACACCGTGGTGTTCAAGCCGTCCTCCACAGACAACATGACAATGATGACCGGCCTCAAACTTTACGAGCTTTTCAAGAGCGCAGGGGTTCCAGATGGCGTCTTCAACTACGTTACCGGCCCCGGCTCGGTAATAGGTGATGCCCTGGCATCCGATGATAACGTAGCGGGAATAGCGTTCACCGGGTCCCGGGCAACTGGAATGGGCATGCTCTCAAGGAACTTCTCTTCGGGAAAGCAGAAAGTCTTCGTGGTCGAGATGGGCGGGAAGAATCCAGCCATAGTATCGAAGAACGCAGACATAGACAATGCCGTGTCGGGCGTCGCCAGCGCCGCGTTCGGATTCGCGGGCCAGAAATGCAGCGCGCTATCCAGGCTCTACGTCCACGAGTCAATTAAGGAGATATTCATAAGCAAGCTCATAGAAAAGCTTCGCGGACTTCGGGTTGGAAATCCGCTCGACAAGGAGAACTACATAGGGCCTCTCATAAGCGAGAGCGCGTACAAGAAGTATGCCGACGCGGTGGAGAAGGCGCGCAAGGAAGGCAGGATCCTATATGGCGGCAGCAGGGTGAGCAACGGCCTGCAGGGGTACTACGTAGAGCCCACCTTGGTGGAGGCTATGCACGGCAGCGATCTCGTCCACAAGGAGCTTTTCGTCCCACTTCTTACTGTAGAGGGCTTCAGCGACCTCGGCGCTGCGTTGAGGATGGCAAACGATACGGATTACGGTCTGACCGCAGCTTTCTACGGCAGAAGCTCGAGGGAGATAAAGCAGTTCTGCAGCGAGATACAGGCCGGCGTGGTGTATGTGAACCGCGAAGTGAGTGCAACTACCGGCGCGATAGTGGGCGTGCACACCTTCGTGGGCTGGAAGGGCAGCGGCCTAACCGGCAAGGGCACGGGCAGCAAGTTCTACCTGCAGCAGTTCATGCACGAGCAGAGCGCGTCCGTGACAGCCTAGGCGGTCTCATGCTGCGACTCCTGTACCGGCACATGACATATAGGCGCGTCGCAGTGACTCTTCCGGGCGCGAAGCTTGACGCCCTTGTCGCAGACTCCTTTCTCAAGCACGTCATAGGCCTCATGTTTCGGGACAAGCTTGGGGCGAGGGCGGCGATGCTGTTCGTATTCCCAAGGGAGGCGAGGCATGGCATATGGATGCGCAATATGCGCTTCCCGCTAGACATAATCTGGATAAGCGGCTCCAAGAGGGTTGTGGACTTTGCGGATTGCGTCCCTGCGGAATCGAGGAGGACATACTGCCCCGCAAAAGCTGCGAAATACGTCCTGGAAGTAAATGCGGGTTTTATAAAAAGAAATAGGATAAAGAAGGGCTTAGCATTTCGGTTCGCCCTCCAACAGTAAAAAAGGCAGCTATTATCTCCTGCCCCTCCTGTTCATCTTGGCCCGTGCAACATAGCCGGCCTTGTCCACGAAGTACAGATAACCAGTCTCTCTCCTTACCTTCTCGCTAGTTACCTTGGCCTTCCTTCCCCTTGGGTTGGACTTCATCGGCGCCTTGTACGCAAAGCCGTCAGAGCCAACATAGTAGAGGTATCCATCCTCTCTGTCTATTTTTTCCCGTCCGATTCTTTCTGCCATCTCTTCACCGACGAATATCTCTCTGAATAACCTTAAATACCTATCGTCGTCAGCACCGTCGGCACGGCGACGACAAATCGCGCCCAAAAGCGGGTTCTGCCGTCGTGCAGGCATGAACCAGTAATAATTTAAACTATCGCAGAGAATCCCTGCTGATTCAATGATAGAAATCCGGATGTTCAAGAAAGTAAGCATGGCGGGCTTCACCCTGATTGAGGGATTCCCCGGTGCAGGCCTTGTGGGCCCCATGGCGATAAGCTACATAATAGACAAGCTGAAGCTCGAATACGTAGGCTACCTGCAGAGCTCCAGTTTTCCGCCGCTGGTCTCCATACACAGGAACGAGCCGATGCCTCCCATACGCGTATATTGCGGCCGCAAGGAGAAGATAGTGACCATATTTGCGGAGTTCTCCATCCCGCTGGAGCTGGTGTCCGAGCTGAGCGACACCGTATACAAGTTCGTGAAGAAGGCTGGCATAGCAGGCATATACTCCATAGGGGGCATACCTGTCGAGAAGCTAGTCAGCAACTCCTTCGCGATCGCATCCACCGGCAAGCTGGTCTCGGCTGCACAGGCGATGGGCATCAAGCCCATAACCGAGGGCGTCGCGACCGGCGTCAGCGCGCTCCTGCTTGTTGACGCAACCATGGACAAGCTTCCTGACATGAACATAATGGTGCCGATACTGCCCGGCACGGTCACCCCGAAATACGCCCAGCAGGCGATAGAGAGCCTTGGGAAGTTCGTCAAGCTGAACATAGACACGCGCGAGCTAGAGAAGGAGGCTCAGGAAGTGGAGGCGCGGATACGCGACATAATAAGCAAGCACAAGGAAGGGCACGAGAGCCTCAAGAGGGACATATACCCTGGCCCGTCCCAGTACGCGTGAGCCTTTCGCCCCTGTTTGACTGGCGACGAATGCCACCGCGGTATTTAAACCACTTGTTTTTCTAATCGATTACGCGATCAAATGGTTTCTATACGCACAGACGGTAGCATCGCTGAGGACAAACAGAAAGTCGCGATAACTGCGCTTGCATTCTCGCTCGGCAGCCTTGCGATAACGACAGAAGAAAAGGTCAAGACTATAAAGCGGCACGATGCTCCTGTCGACGCGAAGAGGGAGACTGAGCACGTCCTGCACAGGCTGGGCATAGAGAGCACTTCCGTGCCCGAGATGGGCGAGACGCCCGTGACCAACGCCGCGCTCTCGGTCGTGAAGCTGGCGCTGCTCTACAACCTTGACCTTGGAGAGATAACAGAGGTGGATCTCGCAACCGAGTCCGCCAAGGAGCTCTCCAAGAATCTTGCGCTGGACGTGATGAAGCTGGTAAACTCCGCAAGCAGGGAGCTCGGCAAAAAGGGCATCCACATAGGGCGCTTCAGGGAGCTGGGCAACGGGGACGGGCACAGCGCCGTGCACACCAACCAGCTCCAGAATGCCTGCGCCTCCGCATGGCAGGCGCTCTATGGCACCGCCAAGGATGGACTAAGCAAGCTCAGCAAGAAGCTCATAATCGCATCTGACCACGCCAATTACGTGTTCGGCACCCCTGCCGATGAAACGAACGGCTTCGGCGCTGTGGCGTTCCTGGTGGAGAACGCGGAGAACGCCAAAGGACGCGGCCTCCACATTTCTTCGAGGTTCCTCGGCGAGGCGAACATAAGCAGCAAGGAGTTCCTGAAGAGCCTTGCGCTCGAGATGGGTAGCGGCCTCGGGATAATAAACACGGATCCGATAGTGTCCGGAACGCACTCGGACTACACGTACATGTTCCTCAACTTCGAGGCGTTGAACGTCGCGTTCAAGAACGCAGGCCTAAACATCAGGAGCATAGGTGCGCTGGGGCGCTACGATGCGCTGATGCACCTGCCCTACGCGACAATACCCCTGTCAGCCGTGGCGTACTTCATCAGGCATCTCGCGCATGATGGCGACGGCCTGAAGGCATCATTGCTCAAGCAGACTGGCATGGCCGAGCCGTTCACCGACGGATTTACAACGCTAAGGAGCCAGTTCAAGTTCATACACGACCTCGGCGAGATAAGCATACCCCTCGATGTCGCGAGGGAGAACCTGAAGAGGCTTGGCGACACGGACTTCGAGAAGCCGGTCAGGTCTGCGCTTCAGGACAGGTGCCTCGCTAAGGTAGAGGGGCTTTTGCCTCAGTTCTCCAGGTGTGCCGGCGACGAGTTGGTGAGGCTCACAGAGAAGCACCCTGTCGAGGGCGAGGCGCGGAGCGCAATTCTTTCGGCGGCGGAGGTCCTTCGCTTGCTTTCCGGCAAGGGCAGCTGCACGCTCGCCGATGCGGAGGCCGCGTTCAAGTCAACAAAAGCCCTTCTGAGCGATTTTGCGAAAAGGGACACCGAATACAACAACAGGCTCCGGGAAACAGAGGAGTTCAAGTACATACTGAAGGAGATTCACATAATGGAGTCTTCCAGGCTCACGAAAAAAGTGGGCAACATAGACACCGGCTCCGCGGGCCTCGGCCTGATAAGCCACGTTCTCGAGGCTGGAAGCGGGGAGAAGCCCATCATAGTGTTCGGATACGGCAGCGGATCGTCAGCGGTCGTGGTGGCGCTGCAACCCAAGGACATAGGCTACATGCGAATGGCACTCGAAATCAACGAGCGCCACGAATTCGAATCAAGGCAGTACATAGGCGCGGAAGAATACTCGCACAGGAGGCGCGCCGGCTTGGAGCTCGTCCCCGCGGACGAAAGGCTTCCGATATGGGGCAACTCCCTCTCTGGCTATGGCGTGAACAGCGCTTCCCTGTACGCTCTTGCGCAGAGCCTCAAGGGGCAAGAAAAGGTTCCAGAGAAGAGCAGGATGTAGCCCGGTTTGACGTCAGCAGCGCGTCCCAGCGCGCGCAACAAGCCTTAAAAACAGCTAATCAGATATTAGCCATAGGCAGGGGTTGCGGAGTCCGGTCTGGATAAAAGCCACGGAAAAACGCGCGGGACCTAAGATCCCGTGGCCTAGCGCATTCGTGAGTTCAAATCTCACCCCCTGCACATGAAACGCCCTAGCGGATGCGCGCCTAAAGCAGATTCCGCTGATACAAAGCACTTTATCTTTTCTGACGCATCGTAGTGCGAATGGGTCGCATGCAAGCATGTTTTAGGCCCAGTTCGCCATGGAGTACCTGATGACCTACGGGTGGGCCATACTGATTATATCCGTGGTGCTTGCCGCGCTTTTCCAGCTCGGCGCGTCTTCAGCCTGCGCAGCCGCAGAGCCTGGTCGCCTGGTGGCCCACGCCAGCAACTCCAACGACTATAGCGGCAACGGCAGCAGCGGCGCGCCCACCAACGTGGTGTACACAAGCAGCTGGAGCAGTGGCTACACCCTGCGCTGACGGCGAGAAAGGTATTTAGAATTGAAGATTCCAATCATAATGCTCTATTCTGCCAGGCAGCCATTATGAACGATAGTTACGACGTAATTGTAGCGGGCGCAGGCATGGCAGGATCCCTTGCAGCCGCAGCAGCAGCGAAGGCAGGCGCCAGCGTAGCTCTTCTTGATAGGAACAAGGCGCAGGAGCCGGGCAAGAAGACCAATTGGGGGTGGGTCTGCGGCGACGCCGTCGCGGAGGGCCACCTAGACTTCGTGCACTCGAAGCTCGGGGTGCGCTTCAACTACCCCGAACTGGAGCAGAAGGTTGAGGGCGTCATAGCGCTGTCGCCTGACCTGAACCATAGGTACAGGTTCGAAGGCACAGGCTACATGCTGGACAGGCCCGAGTTCGAGCGCAGGCTTCTCGAGATTGCGGTTAAGAGCGGCGCAGAGCACGTGCCAGAATTCGAAGTGGAAGGCCCCATCATAGAGGGCAGCGCAGCCGCTGGCATATTCGGGAGGGACAAGGAGAAGCTGCGGAAGGAGCTGCACGCGAAGGTAGTGATCGACGCCCTAGGCGTAGCCACCACTCTTAGAAGGAAGCTCCCTGCAAACAGCTATGTAGACCGTGACATTGACGTGAGTGACCTGGAGTCCACTGGCAGGTACATATACGAGTTCGACCCTGACCACGAGGACCTGAACTACTTCGACCAGAAGAACGCGCTCGTGCACCTGAACCAGGTCATCGCGCCCGGCGGCTATGGCTGGGTGTTCCCGCAAGGCAAGAACAAGGTCAACATTGGCATAGGCGTACAGAAGCAGAGCCTTGAGATACGCAACAGTAAGCTGGGCAAGAAGGACACGCTCCACACGCTCATGGACGAGTACGTGCGCACCAACCCAGTGCTCAAGGGCGTGCGCCTTTTCAACAAGGACAACAACGGCGTGGGCTACTGGTCCGTTGCAGTGCGCAGGCAGCTTCCGTGCATGGTTTTCAACGGATACATCGGCGCCGGGGACAGCATGGCGATGCCGAATCCGCTCAGCGCAGGCGGCATAGGCCCGTCGCTAATCGCAGGCATACTCGCGGGCGAGAACGCCGCGCGCGCAGTGGAGGCGAGAGACACCAGCATAGCAGGCCTTTGGAACTACAACGTCGAATTCGTCAAGGCGTACGGCAACAAGACCGCAGGGCTGGAGGTGCTCCGGGTGTATCTGCAGTCGCTTAACAACGACCGGATCAACTACGGCATGCGCACCTTCCTGACCGGCCAGGAAGCCGTGGACCTGAGCTACGGCCTCGTCCCGGAGCTCGGCATAGCCACGAAGTTCGAGCTCATACTAAAGGGCGCTTCAAACCTGAGGGCATTTTCCAACCTAGTCCACGTCGTGAAGACGATGAAGCAGCTCAACGAGATGTACGGCAGCTATCCAACATCGCCGGCAGGCTTCGAGAGGTGGCGCGCCTCCGTGGACAAGGAACTGGAGGACGCAAAGTCAAGGTTCGCGCCCAATCCCATTTGAGTGACTGCATGGAATACACAAAATTCGAGAAGGCGAGGATCATCGGCGCGCGGGCGCTGCAGCTCGCGTACGGCGCCCCGCCGCTCGTCAATGTCCCGGAAGGCGAAACCGACCCGCTCAACCTCGCGGCTCTGGAGTTCGACAAGGGCGTCATACCCATAACGATACTCAGATGAGCTTCCTGTCAACGAGCGCGCCGTCCAGCGTGTACGCTTTCAGCGTCCCGTAGCCGAACAGGCCGCTCCTGAACAGCGGATTGTGGCCTTTCAGGCCCTCTCCGGCGAGCACGCCCGTTATCAGGTCGTTGAAGGCGGGCGCCACTATAAGCTTGATGCGCCTGTTGAACCGCGGGTATGCTGCCGCGGCCGCGTCCCTGTTTACGTCTGCGACGACCCATGCCTTCTCCTCGTACACAGCGCCGTTCTTGTCTACAATCCGCACCGCGGTGTGGCTGTGCGCCGTCACGAGGTAGTCGCAGAGCATCGCCTCATCGCTCGGGTTCCTGTTGCCGTGCAGGAACGCAAACCTTCCGATCACGAGCCCCTTGCTTATCTTGTTGCCTATGATGTCCTGCAGGTGCGCGTCGTGGTTCCCCGCCACTATCTCTATGTCGATGTCGCCCAGCCTGTCGAAGAACGTCCGTATGAGCCGCGCCTCGGCGACGTCAGGGTAAAGTATGCTCTCCTTGATGTCCCCGAGCATTATCACCTTGTCGGCGGCGAACTCGTTCACAAGCGAGCGTATCCTGCCCGCAAGGCGCTCGGTGGCGTCGACATGTATCCCTCGCCCGCGCAGCCCGAGCTCCACGCCTATGTGCAGGTCGCCCACCACCACGTATCTTTCGCTGCCGTGCAGCGCCACCATCGCAGGCTCCTCGTATACGAACCTCACGTAGCGCACGTAGCCACCATAGTTTATTAATATGCCGTCACGATTAAATTAGCGATGGCAGGTTTTTCTTCGCCGCACATAGGCAGGCTCTTCGGCATTGACGTCGAGCTGCACTGGTCCTTCATACTGCTCCTGATAGTCATACTCCTGCTGAGCTTCTACTACTTCATCCTCTGGGCGCTGCTGTTCGTATTCGTCCTGATGCACGAGCTCGTGCACTCGGTCACTTCCATAAGGAACGGCGTGCGCGTCAAGAAGATCATCCTGTACCCCTTCGGAGGCGGCTCCGTGATAGACTTCGAGCACGTTACTCCTGCCTTGGAGTTCCGCATATCCATAGTCGGGCCCCTCGCGAGCCTGCTCATCGCGGCGCTCCTCGGCATGGTCACCGTAATCGCTCCCCCGGGCATAATTCGGGGCACGCTGCAGACCCTGTTCCTCCTGAACGTGTTCCTCGGCATATTCAATCTGCTGCCCTGGCTTCCGCTTGACGGGGGCCGCGCCCTCAGGGGCTACCTTCAGAAGAGCCGCAGCTTCCTCGACTCAACCAGGATAGCCGTCAAGGTCGGAAACGGCGTCACGTTCGCGTTCATAGCGGGCACCATAGTGTACGTCGCGCTGCTGAACGCGCCGTTCGCGTACAAGGAGTTCATAGTGCTCTGGGATGTGGTCATAGCGATGTTCGTTTACAACGGAGCCCAGGCCGAGCTGCAGTCCGCTATCATAAGGTCAGGCATAGAGGGCCTGCGCGTCAGCGACGCCATGAGCCGCAACTACGTGCTTGTGCCTGGCACGGTCACGCTGCACAGGCTCTACAGGGCGGTGCTGAGCTCCCACAAGCACATAGCGCTCTTCAAGAGGGGAAGCCGGATAATGATGCTGTCCAGCATCACGCTTTCTGGCGCAGCTGGCAAGCCCGGGATCGGGCTGGCCCAGAATGCCAGGGAGCTTCCGCCGATAGAATACGGCGCCCCGCTCTACGGCGCGGTGGAGCGCATGCGTTCCGAGGAAGCCGGCGTGCTCGCGGTGATGAGATCCGGCAGGCTCGCGGGCATAGTCACGGCACAGCACGTGGAAGCCATAATAGCCCTGCACATGTCGCATTTGCGACGGTACAAGAACAAGCCCAGGCGCTGACGCGCAGGCGCTGACGCGCATTTACGTCTAGGATGTGATGGGTGGGCGCATGGCCTTGAGGGCCATGCGAGTGGATGTTGTGGATGGGTAGGTTAAGGAATTAGCATTCGGTTGACGCCATCCGGCAACATACTATACATCATAACTAGTATAAATACCTATTGGAACAATATTATACTAATGGCGTCTATAACTGTTAATAATTAGAGCTTTTGTATAATATTGGATTCTATGCCCGCAAAGAGGTACGTTGCGGAGGAACTGCCCTATGCTGTGCTCAAAGAGCTCTACAAGAACTCCCGGCTCTCCTTCCGGGAGCTGGGCCGGAAGCTGAACGTGTCGCACAACACCATAGCGACGGTAGTGAAGAACTACCGGGAGAAATACAGGATAGAGTATGCGCTGGAGCTGAACGAGAAGGCGCTGGGCTTCTCCGAAGGCAGGATAATAACGATAAAGTTCGGGACGCCGCCGGGCGCAGCCTTCCTGAAGGAGAAATTCAGGAAGGACATCTTCGTCCAGGACGCGTACCTTGCCACTGGCGACTTCGACGTGCTCCTCTACGTGGTCGGGCTCACCCAGCACGACTTCCAGAACTGGCAGTTCAACCTGCGCGTGGCACTGAGCGAGTACAAGCCGCTGTTCAGGTTCTCCACGACGAACGCCTACATCGCGGGCTTCTTCCCCCTCAGGAACGAGATACTCCGCGAGTCGGTGGCGCTGTCGGACAGGGAGAAGCGCGTGCTCCTGCTGCTTAACGAGAACCCGAGGATGAAGCTCTCCGAGATCGTGAAAAGAAGCAGGCTTACGCATATGCGCGTCATATACATAACGAAGAAGCTGAAGGCGCGCGGCGTCATAAAGAGGTTCAGCGCCCTCACGCAGAATCCTGAGAAGAGGCTCTTCGTCGCATATGCCGTGCTCATGACCTTCATAGCGGAGCACGAGAAGCTCGCGCTCAGGTTCGCCATGGCGATTGTAGACGAGGATCCACACGAGATAACAAACGACTACTGCCTGATTGCGGATGACAACGGCGCCAACGACATGCTTTACATATGCGACTTCGAGAACGGCGAGAAGCTCTCGGAAAGGGGGCCCGAGCTCACGCAGAAGCTATGGAGCGCCGAGGACCCGAACATAAGGAAGGCGATACTGACCGACCTGCTCATGGGCAAGTGGCCCTTCCATCTAGAGGATTACGACGAATACCGCAGGTTCATTGCCGAGAGGGGCCACATCCTAGAAGCGTGATCTTCTTGCCTATGCCCTTCCCCAGCCTCATGCTGCCCTTGTAGTCGTCCCTAAGCACAACAAGCCTGTCAGTGAGAACAGCGCGCGGACATGCAGGCTGCGCGTTGTTAGTCATCACTAACACCATCTTTCCCTTATTTTCCAGCACCCGCATGGTAGAGATATTGTTGCGTAAACTATAATAACGTTTCCATGGCCGCTCCGCGCTGGCGTGGCGGCAGGCTCCCAAAGCGTTCCCGAGAGAACGCAACGCATAAAAGAGTTGTTCTCGATAGAATACCGCGACCAGGTGTAGCGATGCTCTACCTAGACAGCCTAGTGC